>NZ_CALIOS010000150.1:0-7950 GCF_938044715.1 uncultured Turicibacter sp. | reverse complement strand
GGAATTAAATATACAATTGAAGGTAACTTAGAATTAATTAAAACATGTTAAAAAAATGGGACTGAAAATGATTAGCTTTCAGTCCCATTTTTATTAGAGAATCCAAAAAAGCCTTGATTAGAAATGAGAATCAAGGCTTTTTTAAATTTAGTTGTTAGAGATGGTTTCTAATTCTTCTATTAGGAATCGATTTGAAAAGACAAATAAGAAAGCAAGTAAACTAGTAATAAATAAGAAAGTCACAGCAGGGCTGATTTCAAATAAAACTAGCGCAGCAAGGAAAATTAGAATATTGGTTATGGCGAGTAGTGGTTTTTTAAAAATAAGAATGAGTGCATTTCTTAAAATATTTAATGCATTATTTGAAAATAGACTAATGAGTAATGAAATAAACGGTGTCATTAATAATAGGATAATTAAGAGTCCTAAGAATAAGCAACTAACAATGGTATTATTATAAGCTGACTTGAAGAAAACAATATTTGAGTATAAAGCAAAGATAAAAATTAACTCAACAAACCAAATGAGTAAACTTTGTTTAAAGTTAAGCAAGAACCCTTTTTTAAAATCAGATAGGAGATTAAATCCTTTATTTTTTAATAGTTTACGCATACAGTAAACTAGAATGTTAAATGCAGGCATTGTTGGAATTAAGCAGAGTAAAAATAAAGGTAGATAAGTGGAAATCTTGCTGATTCCAACCAATAAGAAAAATAGAATAATAGGTATATTTAAGAGCATAAAAAGTAAGTTCAAGACAAGGAATGAAAAAATATAATTACAAATATCAAACAATTTATTAAAGTTGAAGTATTCTGACATCGTTAATCCCCCTTTTAATCATCACCATAATCAGTATTGTAAAAAAAATCAAACGTTTTCAATACTGTCATAGGAAAAATATACTCATTTATCGTAGAATTTAATAGTGTATTTTTCATATTTTTGATTTAAAAATTATAGAATGTTTAGATAATGGAAAAAATAGCGCATACAAAAAAAGGATGACAAATAGATAGAATATCTTTAAAATATAAATTGGGTACCACTAGGTATAGCTAAAAGCATATAAAGGAGGGGGAGATATGCTAGCTAAAAAATCGATGCTATACAATAACTTATTTTTAACTTATTCATTAGTTATCATTTGTTTGATAGGGGGGTTCGATCTTTATTTAATTAATTATGTGGTGTCTGAAAGTAAAAGTAACCGAATATCATTAGGGGAACAGCTTGGATATAACGCCAATGAACTACTCAAAGAGATTGAAAACTCTAATAAATTCATTGTCAGTTCAATGTATTACGATTATATGTTATTGAATGATATCATTTATTTTCTAAATAATCATTCGAATGATTATTTAAAAAATAAATTAGATAGTTTCTCAGGCAGTAATCATTTTACCTATAATGGTGTTGAAAGGTTTGTGGCCAGTGCATTTATTTCGAATAATAAGGTAGAAAATATTATATTTTTAAGTGAAAAACTGAATGAAGTTAGATCATTTAATCATGATAATCAGATTTATATTGAAAAAATAGAAAATTATGAGACAGTGATTCAGAAGTTACCGGAACTTTTTTTCTCGGAAAATAAACTGTATCACGTGAACTCAATTAATAATCCAGATACATTAGTAGAAGAAGGAAAATTAATTGTGGTTTACGATTTATCTGAAGTGAATAATATTGTTGCGAAGTATGGAGCTAATTATAATCTTTGTATTTATGATGAACAGTATCAAACGGCCTATCTCCCTGAAGACAAGTCAGAAGAGCCATCAAAGGAAAGTTTATTAGCTTTGAGCGACTTAAAAGAAGGAGAAGAATATAAAATTCCCGGAAATCATCAAAGTTTATTTAAAACTAAATTTTCTGATGAGTTAAGTGTCATTACGGCAATCTCAATGCAAAACTTAATTGAAGCGCCACAGATTTTTTATTCATCGATACTTTTACTTGATTTATTTTTAATCTTTGTTAGTGCAGTCATTTTAAAGTGGAAATTAGAAAAATTGACAAGAAGGACAGATGCTATCCTAGAGGTGATGGAGGAAGTTAAAGAAGGAAATCTTAAAGTTAAAATTCCAATTGGAGATGAAATGGATGAAATTAGCTATATCTCACAGAATTTTAATGAGATGTGTAGTGAGCTCGATCGCTATATTAATAAAAGTTATTTAGCTGAAATTAATCAAAAGAAAGCGGAGATGATTGCTCTCCAAAATCAGATTAATCCCCATTTTTTATATAATACGCTAGAGTGTATTCGGATGAAGGCTGTTTGTAATGGGGATAAAGATGTCGGGAAAATGTTATATAATTTATCCTTTTTATTTAGAAAACAGGTTAAAGATCATAATTTTATCACTTTAGAAAGTGAACTTGAGTATTGTACTCGTTACATGGAAATCTTTAAGTTTAGGTATCGTGAGAAATTTGATTTTAAGATTAATTGTCCAGATGAATTACTAGATAATGAAATGATCAAATTTGCGATACAACCCTTAATTGAAAATTATTTTATGCATGGAATTAAATTGGAAGAGACTAATAATTTTATTGAGATTAATGTCAGTAAAGAATCTGAGAATATTAAAGTTATCATTGATGATAATGGAAAAGGAATCCCACCAGAGAAGTTAACACAGCTCAATGAAAGTCTGACAGGTGAATTATGCAGAAATACAGCGAATCAATCCATAGGAATTATTAATGCTCATGCACGAATCGTTGGAGCATATGGTGAAGGTTATGGAGTTCAATTAGATAATAATAGTAAGGGTGCAAGGGTCGTCATTATGATTCCTTGCAAAAGGGGGCCTAATGTATGAAAAAAGTTATGTTAGTTGATGATGAAATTTTTATTACGGAAGGATTAATGTCAATTATTGATTGGAAAGCACTAGGGCTTGAAGTCGTTCAATCTGCTGAAAATGGTGAAGAAGCGATTAGAAAGTTTAAAGATAATCCAGTCGATATTATTGTAACAGATATCAATATGCCAGTTAAAACAGGCTTAGAGTTAGTTCAAGAAATTAATGAGATGGGCAAGAAGGTAAAATTCATTCTCTTAAGTGGTTATGATGAATTTGCCTATGCTAAAAAAGCAATTGAATATGGGGTTGAAAATTATCTTTTAAAACCAGTTGATGAAGAAGAATTAGAAGTAGCGTTAAAAAAATTAGTAGATAATATCGCGAAGGAGAAAGAATTTATTAATAGAGGGTTAGATAAAACAGGAAAGTTACTAGCCTTTTTAAATGGAAAGTATGATGTGAAAGAAGTCATTGGAATAAAAGATGATATGTATGTTGATTTTTATAAAGAAAAATATACGGTCACGAATATTTTCATTAATGGTAAAAAGGATAAAGAGGTATATATTAATATTAATCCGATTGTTGAGTCAGTGTTTAAAAGTCAGTGTGAAGTGTTGTATCAATTTGATGGGCAAATTATAGTGATTAATAGCTGGGATAAAGAGAAGACTGATGATGAAATCTTAGAGGAGTATCGAGAACTAAGAGATTTACTGCAAACTGAGCTAAAGTATGATATTTTCATTTCAGTAGGATCAAGTGTCAATATGATTGATGATTTACGCAAAAGTTATATGGTGGCTAAAAAGTTGAAGAAGTATATGTTGACTGAAGGGATGAATCGTGTTGTTAACGAAAAGATGATTTCGGTTATTAAACATAAAGATGTGAAGTTTAGGGATGAAATCGAGCAAATCAATAAGTTAATGATTGAAAAAAATAGCGCAGCGTTAAAAGTTTACGTTGATGAAGTTTTTGAGAATAAAGAATTAACGCCTAAGAATATTTATGATTTTTCAATTAAGGTTGTTTTGCTGATGGATAAGGTTAAAGAAGAGTTTAAGGTGGATAAAAAATACACACGAGAAAGTTTGAGTGATACGATTATTGAGTTATGTCATGAGAATACGCGAGAAAGTATTAAGACATTTATTTTAAGTGAGTTAGACGAGTTTATGGAAGTGATGACACAGGATACGATAAAGTATAGTCCTGTTGTGCAACAAATCGTGAATACGATTAATGAGAGATACTATGAAGAACTAAGCTTAAAAACATTGGCATATCAATATAACATTAATAGCTCTTATTTAGGACAAATTTTTAATAAGGAAGTTGGATGTTCATTCTCGGATTATTTGAATAAAACGAAGAATATGAAAGCTAAGGAGCTCATTTTAGAAACGAATATGAAAATTAATGATATTGCTAAGGAAGTTGGCTATACAGATTCAAGTTATTTTTATCGTAAGTTTAAAAAGTTCTTTGGTGTCTCACCATCGACGTTAAGGGAAATGAAAAACTATTAATAAATAAAGCTAGAGGTTTTAGAGGCAAGGAATTCAATTTTTTGCTTTGTTAAAATCTCTAGCTTTTTTTAATCAAATTTGTTACGAACTAAAATTAGTACATTAAACCTAAGAATTTTCATCTATTAAACTAAATTCTATATATGGTATATTTTAATCAAGCCAGATAAGCGTTTACATAGGAGGGGGATAGAGTATGGCCGATGAAGTAAAAGTTAAAAAGAAAAACTCTAGATGGAAAAAGTTCAAAGATAACAAGGAGTTATTAGGCTTGACAATACCTGGAACACTTTGGTTTATAGCGTTTGCTTACTTACCTATGTTCGGAATCTTAATAGCATTTAAAGATTGGAGAATTCATGGTGGATTCTTTGAAAGTTTAATTAAGAGTGAATTTGTAGGATTAAAGAATTTTGAGTTCTTATTTAAAAGTACTGATGCATGGGTTATTACTAGAAATACAGTAGCTTATAACTTAGTTTTCATTGTTTTAGGGATTGTACTTCCAGTAACGTTAGCTATTTTACTTAAAGAGTTACTAAATAAAAAATTATCTAAGTTTTATCAGAGTGCGATGTTCTTACCATATTTCTTATCATGGGTTATCGTAAGTTACTGTTTATACACATTCTTAAGTCCTGAAAAAGGATTAGTAAATACGATGTTAAGATCATTTGGACAAGACGGAATCTCTTGGTACACTGAGGCGAAATATTGGCCGTTCATTATTATCTTTATGAGTCAGTGGAAAGGAATTGGATATGGAACAGTTGTTTATTTAGCTTCAATTTGTGGAATCGATAAATCATTATACGAAGCCTCAATGATTGATGGAGCTTCAAAATGGCAACAGGTTAAATACATTACCATTCCATTATTAAAGCCAGTTATGATTATCATGTTCATTACAGCAGTAGGTGGAATGTTTAGATCAGACTTTGGATTGTTCTATCAATTACCTAAAAACTCAGGGGCGTTATATCCTGTTACAAACGTTATCGACACGTATGTATATCGTGGATTAACAAACTTAGGAAATATCGGTATGAGTTCAGCTGCAGCTTTATATCAGTCATTTGTTGGATTAATCTTAATTCTTGGAACAAATGCTATTGTTAGAAAAGTAGACGAAGAGAATGCATTCTTCTAAAAAAGGTGGTGTATTAAAGATGGAGATTATCAAAGAAAATAAATTTCAACAACAAGAAGAGGTAGTTCTTGAAGAAAAAAAATCATTTTTCAAAAGAATCTTTTTAGCAAAAGATGAGGAGAAAAATAAATTCAATTCAATTTCAAAACCAGCTAATATTGCGCTAAATATTTTATTTGGGGCGCTTGCGGCAATGTGTATTATTCCATTTATATTTGTTATCATCATCTCTTTTACCAGTGAACAAAGTCTTCAAATGAATGGATATAAATTCTGGCCAGAAGAGTGGAGCTTAAATGCTTATAAATATATCTTTGGAGCTGGAGGAACAGGGCCTCAAATATTTAAAGCATATGGAATTACAATTTTAGTTACCATTAGCGGGACTTTACTTGGTCTTGTTATTATGACAAGTTTTGCTTATGCTTTATCAAGAAAGAACTTCGCTTATCGAAAATTCTTTACAAAACTAATTTTCATCCCAATGTTATTCTCAGGGGGGATGGTAGCTTCATACCTTGTAAATACACGATTCCTTGGAATTAAAAATACGTTATGGGCATTAATCCTACCTATTTGTGTTAGCTCATTCCACATTATCATTTTAAGAACGTTCTTTAAAACAACAGTTCCAGATGCTATTGTTGAATCAGCTAAAATTGATGGGGCTTCAGAACTTACGGTATTTACACGAATTGTATTACCAATATCACTTCCAGCCATTGCAACAATTGGATTATTCTTAACACTAGGATTTTGGAATGACTGGTTCAATGCGATGCTTTATATCGATAGAAGTGCATTAGTTCCGCTACAATATTTATTAATTAAGATTGAGGGAACAATGGAATTCTTAGCTAATAATGCTGCTATGCTTGGAACGGATGGGGTAAGTGTAGCTAACAATTTACCAAAAGATACAGCAAAAATGGCCATTGTTGTAATCACAACATTACCAATCGTATTTGCGTATCCATTCTTCCAAAAATATTTCGTAAGTGGACTTACAGTAGGGGCAGTAAAAGAATAGTTAGAAGTCAAATACATTAAATCGCCCTGTTTAAAATAGCATGATAAATTAAAATCCTAGTTGCTTAGCCACTAGGATTTTAATTTTTAATATTCTAACTTTTATGATGCTTCATAGATAAATGAAATGGTTAGGAAAGGATTTTTACGTACTAGTCTATTGTGTAATCCAGCCATTTAATATTTTTTATTCAGTTTTAAATTTCAGACATTGGAATCTCATACAAACAGAAAAATAATTCATAAATTTATATTTAATCCCTTTTATCATTAAGATGGATTAGAAGTCTTCTACGTGTAAAAAGCTTATTTAGACTAATATATGTTTTGTACACTATATGTAGAATAAAGCAAGTTGAAAATAAATGATAGCGGTGTTATTGTCTAACTAGAAGATTAAAGAAGATAAAGATAAAAGTTTTCATGTGAGAGGGGCTATTTCAGGTGATAGAAATTCGCTATTAGCAAAGATGAAAACTTTAAATATAGGAAAGGAAGAGTAGGATGGAAAAACAATTACCACAATCAATGCAAAATCTAATTAAACAGGTGGAAGAGAAATTAGGGGATGATCAACAGTTAATTCAAATGTTTAAAAACTGTTATACGAATACGTTAGATACGACAGTTAAAAAGATGGATGATGGAACGACGTACGTTATTACAGGAGATATTCCGGCCATGTGGTTACGAGATTCAGTTTGTCAATTACGTCCTTATTATGTTTTAGCGCAAGAAGATCCTGAAATTACAAAATTAATTGAGGGATTAGTTCGCCGTCAAATGATGTATATTTTATTAAACCCTTATGCAAACGCTTTTAATGAGGCTGATAACGGGAATTGTTGGGAACAAGATGAAACTGATATGTCGGGATGGATTTGGGAAGCAAAATACGAAATTGATTCATTATGTTTCCCGCTACAAATGGCGTATCTATTATGGAAAAATACTGGAACAACTTCTCACTTTGATGAGACATTCAAAGAAGCAGCTTATAAAATTCTTGAAGTTTGGCGTACAGAGCAAGATCATGAAAATCAATCGCCTTATCGCTTTGTTAGAAAAGATTGCTACTACACAGATACATTATCACGTGATGGTAAAGGGGCATTAGTTAAGTCAAACATTGGTTTAACATGGTCAGGATTTAGACCAAGTGATGATGCGTGTATGTATGGTTATTTAATTCCATCTAACATGTTTGCGGTTGTTGTTCTAAATTACTTAGTTGAAATTGCAACTGAAATTTTAAATGATGAAAAATTAGCAGCAGAAGCGAAAGCTTTAGCGGTTGAAATTCGTGAAGCAATTGAAACGTATGGAACGATTGAACATTACAAGTTTGGAAAAGTTTATGCTTATGAAGTGGATGGATTTGGACAATACAATTTAATGGATGACGCGAATTTACCAA
>NZ_CALIOS010000149.1:0-4703 GCF_938044715.1 uncultured Turicibacter sp. | reverse complement strand
CAGGTGCTGTTACCCCAAGTAACATTGCTCCCCCTACCTCTGAAGCATCCATTCGCTTTTTAATACGGCTAAAAATTGGTTTTAAAATTAAAGCCCCTACTTTTCCTCGTGTTGAAGACATTAATTCTTCTTTTAATAATGAAAAGACTGATTTTGAAGTCCCTTCTACCGCTTTTAAGGCAATATTTCCAGAGTATCCATCTGCCACAATGATATCTACTTCACCAGAAATCATTGTTTTTCCTTCCATATTTCCAACGAAGTTAATCGAAGAATCCGCTTGAATCAATTTAAATGCTTCTTTTTGAAGGTCTGTTCCTTTTCCTTCTTCTGTTCCAATATTTAATAAAGCAACACTTGGGTTTTGAATATGTAACACTTCTTTGGCATAAATTGAAGCAATTTTCGCATTCTGATATAAATATTGAGGTTTGGCCTCACTTGTTGCTCCAGCATCACATAAAATCGTATATTTATTTGCTTTAATCGTCGGCATAACAGGAGCTAAGGCTGGACGCTCCACTTCTTTCAAACGTTTTACAACCAACGTTCCCGCTGCAATTAACGCACCTGTAGCTCCTGCTGAAACAACCGCATCAATTTCACCAGCTTTAGCATCTTTACAAGCACGTACCATTGAAGAATCTTTATATTTTCGAATGGCCATGGCAGGATCTTTAATATCCATCGGAATCACTTCTTCACAATGAACGATTTTAATACGCTCGTGTGGTTCCTTCATATATTTTTTTATTTCATCCGCTTGCCCATATAACAAAATCTCAATATCATTAAATTTTTCCACTGCTTCATAAGCACCTAATACTGGTTGTTCTGGAGCAAAATCGCCACCCATGGCGTCTAATCCTATTTTAAACATTTCATGTCACCTCATTCATTGACGCTAATTCCTTAGCATTCATTCATCTTATAAAAAAAATAACTATTACCATTATAAACTATTTCAAAGGTTTTCGACACCTAACTTTTCTGATTTTAATCAAATTGATGCATCTCATTGGCCACCGTTGATTCGATATAATCGCGTAGTGGTAAATATAAATTATTTTGTTTAAATTCATCTGAACTGACTAAACGATAAGCATCTTGCATCGCAACTTGTAAAATATTAAAATCTTGTACTAAATCCGCCATTTTAAACACTGGAACCCCTGACTGCTTCTCCCCAAAGAAATCTCCAGGACCACGAAGTTTTAAATCAGCTTCTGATATTTCAAAGCCATTCGTTGTCTGAGTCATAATTGTTAGTCTCTCTAAGCTCGCTTCATTTTTAATATCACTCATCAATAGACAATAGGCCTGTTCACTTCCACGTCCAACACGTCCCCTTAACTGATGTAATTGCGATAATCCAAATCGGTGGGCATCATAAATGAGCATCAAATTGGCATTTGGAACGTTTACTCCAACCTCAATCACAGTCGTTGAAATTAAAATTTGAGAACGATTCGCCACGAAATCATCCATTACAGCATCTTTTTCAGCTTGAGACAAACGTCCATGCATTAATCCGACCTTTGCCCGTCCCTGAAAATGGTGTTGCCACAAATGATACACTTCTACCGCATTTTGTACATCCATCGCTTCAGATTCCTCAATTAGTGGGGTAATAACATACGCCTGTTGACCTTTACTTAAAATTTCATCTTGAATAAAATTTAATGCCCGATCTAACTTTCCACTATCAATTAAATAGGTTTCAACAGGTTTACGCCCTTTAGGCATTTGAGTAATCGTTGAAACATCCATATCACCAAAAGCTGAAATTGCAAGCGTTCTTGGAATTGGCGTTGCTGTCATCATCAATACATCTACAAATTCACCTTTTTCACGTAACATTTTTCGCTGATTGACTCCAAAACGATGCTGTTCATCCGTTATGACAAGTCCTAAATTTTGAAAGACAACTTCTTGTTGAATAATCGCATGAGTTCCAACGAGCAGATTAATTTCACCTTGTCTTAACTTTTCTAAAATTTCACGTCGTCGTTTCCCTTTAACCGAGCTACTTAAAAACTCTATGTTTACCTCTTTAAACGGGGAAAAGAGCTCACAAAATGATTTATAATGTTGTTGCCCAAGTATTTCAGTTGGGACCATTAAAGCCGTCTGAAAACCAGCTAACATTGTCATAAATAAGCTCACAGCTGCTACAACTGTTTTTCCTGAACCTACATCCCCTTGTAGTAATCGATTCATCCGAGTGGGACTCATTAAGTCTGTTTTGATTTCAGATAATACAGTCAACTGTGCCTCTGTTAATTGAAACGGCAATTGATGAATGAATTGCTCCACTTTCATCTCATCAAAACATTTATTCGCCCCTACTTTTTCATGTTTCGTTTGATGACGTAAATATTGAATTTTAAGCTGAAACTTCAATAATTCCTCATATTTAATACGGCGTTCAACTTGACGTACTTGTTCTTTATTCTTTGGAAAATGGGCAAATGATACAGCATCCTTATATGAAATTAATCGATAAGATTGTTGCAAGTCGAGTGGAAGATCATCATTAATCAGTGAGTGAAATTGTTCATAGGCTGCTTTTACTATTTTTTTAAATGTTTTAGTTGGAATTTCCTTTAAAGAATAAACTGGCTCAATTCCTCTTCCCTCTGCACTCCCAATGATAATATCTGTCGCTGTAATTACCTTACGTCCTAAATCCCATTTTCCCGTCACGGTAATTAAAGTATCTAACTTTAATTGATTTTTTAAAAATTGACGATTAAAGACAACGACTTTAACGACTTCATGATTAACTAACACATTAAAACTCATACGAGCCTTCATTTTTCCATAATATTGAACACTACAAGCTGTAATGACTTTTGCTTCAACGGTAATTTTTTCTTCATGCATGGCGTGATGAATATCAATCAATTCATAATTTTCATAGCGATAGGGAAAATACTCTAATAAATCTTTTACCGTCACAATTTTAAGTTGAGCCAACTTTTCAACCATTGCTTTGCCGACCCCTTTAACTTCTGTAACTAAAATTTCATTTAATGACATTTTCTCACACCCTTTCAAATCATCATTTTTTCTTATATTGTATCATAAAGTGTCAATTTAAATATGAAAAAAGACGTGTTAAATGATTAACACGTCTCAAATCTCATTCTATTACTCAACTGAGATAATGTATGAATAAACAGGTTGTTCTCCATTGAAAATCGTTACTTCTACGTCATCATATTTGTTTTCAATGTACTCTGCTAATTCATCAGCTTCATCTTCATCTGTTCCTTCACCGTAAATGATCGTTACAATTTCACTATCTTCATCAATCATTTTATCAACTAAAGCACAAGCACTTTCAAAACGATCTGGTACTGATACAACAATATCTTTATCTAAAATTCCGATAAAATCATTTTCCTTAATGTCAACACCATTCATTTGTGTATCACGAACAGCATATGTAACTTGTCCTGATTTTACTTCTGTAATAGCTTGTGTCATTACTTCAGTATTTTCAGTAACAGATGCATTTTCATTAAACATAATTAATGATGTATAACCTTGTGGAATTGTTTTTGACGGAATAACAACAACATTAATATCTTCTGTTACTTGAGCCGCTTGATTAGCTGCCATGATAATATTACTATTATTTGGTAAAATAATAATATTTTTTGCATTTAATTCATCAATTGCCTTTAAGAAGTCTTCTGTTGATGGATTCATTGTCTGTCCACCTTCAATCACATAATGACATCCTTGTTCCTCAAATAAGTGCTTAATCCCTTCACCTGCAACAACTGAAATAATTCCATATTCCACTTGTTCTTTTGTCGCTGGCATAGCCGGTTCAGAACTATTTTGTCCGATAATTTCATTGTGTTGTTCTGTCATATTTTCAATCTTTAACTTCACAAATTCACCATGTTTTTGTGCTAATGTTAAAGCTTCTCCTGGTGTTAAGGTATGAACATGAACTTTAACAATGTCTTCATCTTGAACAACGACAATCGAATTTCCTAACTTTTCCAAACGTCCGCGGAAAACTTCTTCTTTAAATGGAGTGCGTTCCTCATCTAAACGTAAAATGAACTCTGTACAATATCCAAATTCAATTTCATCACTGCTTAATGCCATTTGAGCTGATTCTTGTGTCGTTTCAGATACTTGTTCTAAATTAATTACTTCACCTTTTAAAGCTTTTAAGAATCCTTCAAAAATATATGTTAACCCTTGTCCACCACTATCAACAACGCCTACCTCTTTTAAAACAGGTAAAAGATCTGGTGTACGATCCAATGAAATTTGCATTTCATTTACGACTAGTTCATATAAATCAGTGATGGTCTCAACTGTTTCATATTTGCAAACAGCAGCTTCAGCCGATTCACGAGCAACAGTTAAAATAGTTCCTTCAACTGGCTTCATAACTGCTTTATAAGCTGTTTTAACACCACTTTCAAGTGCAAAAGCAATCTCTTCAATACTCGCTTCGTCTTTCCCCTCAAGACCTGTAGCAAATCCTCTAAATAATTGTGATAAAATAACACCTGAGTTTCCTCTTGCCCCGCGCAGTGATCCGGAAGAAATTGCTTTTGCAAGATCTTTCATCACCGGTTTCTCCACAGCAGCAACTTCTTTTGCTGCAGAAATAATTGTCATACTCATGTTTGTACCAGTATCACCATCCGGAACCGGAAACACGTTCAGCT
>NZ_CALIOS010000148.1:0-58355 GCF_938044715.1 uncultured Turicibacter sp. | reverse complement strand
TCAAATCGAAAAGATTGATATGGTTGAAATTGATGAGCTAGTTGTTCGAGCCTCACAAGAATATTTACCGATTACGGCCTCTAAATTAGAGGATGAGCGAGTGAACTTATACTTTGAAGATGGAGTGGCATGGGTAGCAAACGCTACATCAGGAACTTATGATTTAATTATTGTGGATTCAACGGATCCAATTGGACCTGGAGAAGGGTTATTTACAACTGAATTCTATGAAAATTGCTATCGTATTTTATCAAAAGATGGAATTTTAGTGAATCAAAATGAAAGTCCATATTTTGCTCATAATGCACATGAAATGAAGCGAGCACATGAGAAGATTCATCGAATTTTCCCAATTTCTAAAGTGTATCAAGCACATATTCCAACTTATCCATCAGGGCATTGGTTATTTGGCTTTGCTTCTAAAACGCTTGATCCACTTCTAGATGCTAAAGTAGATAAATGGCAAGCTTTAGGGTTGAAAACGAAGTATTATAATACAGATTTACATATGGGGTCATTTATGCTCCCAACTTATGTGAAGGAGATGTTAGAAGATGCAAAAACGATTAAGTAATCGTGCAACGTTTATGGCAATGGATGTCAGTTTTGAAGAAGCAGAAGTGGTTGTCTTTGGGGCTCCTTTTGATGGAACGACCTCTTATCGTCCTGGAACACGTTTTGCGGCTGGACAACTTCGATGTGAATCAGAAGGAATCGAGACCTACAGTCCATTGCTTGATTTAGATTTAGAAGACTTCAAGATTTGTGATTTAGGGGATGTCAATTTATCGAATGGTAATACAATAAAATGTCTAGAAGAAATTAAAGAAGTGACAAAAGAAGTATTAGAAGCAGGGAAAAAGCCGTTGATGATTGGAGGAGAGCATTTGGTTACTCTTCCAGTCATGGAGGCTCTTTTTGAAAAGTATCAAGATATTCATGTGCTTCACTTTGATGCTCATACAGACTTGCGTCAGACGTATCATAATGAGACGTTATCCCATGCGACAGTCATTCGTCGTATACATGATTTACTTGGGGATGGACATATTTTTCAATTTGGAATTCGTTCGGGAACAAAGGAAGAGTTTAATTTTGCATTAAAAGATTACCATACTTATATGGAGCCGTTTACGGTTCACAGTGTCGCTAAAGTTCTGAAGTCTTTAAAAGGATGTCCAGTGTATGTCACACTTGATTTAGATGTGTTAGATCCATCCATTTTCCCTGGAACAGGAACTCCAGAAGCGGGAGGCATTACTTATCGTGAGCTAGAAACAGTGTTTACGGCACTTAAGAACGCAGAGGTTGAGTTAGTAGGAGCCGACTTGGTTGAGTTAAGTCCGCATTATGATCAATCGAATGTCTCAACGTTAGTGGCATGTAAAGTATTAAGGGAACTTGCTTTATTAGTATCAAGTAAAAAAAGAGAGGAAGAAATCATCGATGAAACAGCGTAAATTATTTACATCAGAATCAGTTACAGAAGGGCATCCGGATAAAGTTTGTGATCAGATTTCAGATGCTATTTTAGATGCCATCGTAGCACAAGATCCAATGGCTCGCGTGGCTTGCGAAACCGTTGCATCTAAAGATTTAGTGTTAGTAACAGGGGAAATTACAACAACGGCAAGTGTTGATTTTGAATCTGTTGTTCGTGAAACGATTCGTGAAATTGGCTACATAGCAAAAGAGATTGGATTAGATGCTAATAACTGTCGTGTCATGGTTGAGTTAAATGCTCAATCACCAGATATCGCACAAGGGGTTAATGAATCACTTGAAGCACGAGAATTCGATGAGCAAGAAGCCGTGATTGGAGCTGGAGATCAAGGGTTAATGTTTGGATATGCTTGCCGTGAAACAGAAGAATTTATGCCATTACCGATTTCGTTGGCACATAAACTGGCTAAACGTTTAAGTGAAGTTCGTAAAAATGGAACACTTTCATATTTAAGACCAGATGGTAAAACACAAGTAACGGTTGAATATGATGAACAAAATCAGCCAGTTCGTATTGATACGATTGTCATTTCAACTCAACATGATGAAGAAGTGTCTCATGCTCAAATCGTTACTGATTTAAAAGAGCATGTTATTTCTCCAATTATTGAGACAACGTTAATGGATGAAAAAACACGTTTATTTATTAATCCTACAGGACGTTTTGTCGTTGGAGGACCTGATGGGGATGCTGGTTTAACAGGACGTAAAATTATAGTTGATACATATGGTGGCTATGCCCGCCATGGAGGGGGAGCTTTCTCAGGAAAAGATTCAACAAAAGTCGATCGCTGTGCAGCCTATATGGCACGTTTTATTGCAAAGAATCTTGTTGCAAATGGACTGGCTGATAAATGTGAAATTCAATTATCTTATGCTATTGGAGTTGCAGAACCTACTTCAATCTTAATTGAAGACTTTGGGACAGCTAAAGTTTCAACCGAAAAATTAGTTTCTATTATTAAGGAAAACTTCAAACTACATCCTCAAGGGATTATCGAGATGTTAGAGTTACGTCAACCGATTTTTAAAGAAACAGCAGCGTATGGACACTTTGGCCAACCGCATTTTCCATGGGAGCGAGTGATTCCATTAGCTGTTTAACACATTTAATTTTAAAAAGTAGCGCATTGCGCTACTTTTCATTTTATAGAAAGAATATTCTACTTTTACCAGACATATAATAAGCCATATAGGATTAGAATTGAAATCTATTTCAAACTGATAATGGTGGTCGTGAAAGTAGCTGTATGGACTCATGCTATTCATTAAACTATGTAATCCTTCAGAAATACAAAATTGCTGAGGTGAAAGTCATGATTTACAAGTTATTTAATTATCTTAAATCAGTTTCAATTGAAAGTGAAGAAGGGATTCAAACTCTGACACATGAAGGAAAGTATTATCAAAATGATCATGTCTGTTTAGAGGTACAAGAAGTAAATCATAATGAGATTCAATTCAAAGTTGTCAATGCAGATTGTGAGATTAAGCATATTTATGTTGATTTCATAAATCCGATTGAAAATGTGAAAGCAACACTTGATGATAATGGAAACTTATTACCGATTAGTGATGACGATATTTTACAAAATCAATGCTATGTTTATTCTGATTGGGGAACGTATGCATTGGGTATTGAAAATGGTTATGATAAAGGTGTTAATTTTCAAGTCGACCCAAATGAGATTCATTTATCATTTGATTTAAATGAGTCTAAGTTACCATGTTATCGTTTATTATTTGAAAAGTATTTATCCGTTTATAAAGGCTCTGAAATTGTGAATCGATTTAAACATCAACTTGGATATTAAAAGACAAAAAGGTAAAGATGAGTCTGTTCATCTTTATTTTTTTATGTGAATTCAGTCATCTAAAGATCTATCCTATAGTGAGAAAGATTTGTGGAAGGGATATAAAATTATTGTACAAAAATGACAATTATCGACAGAAAAGAGATGAATTTTTTGAATCGTATGATAAACTAGTAACGAAGGGAGGATATTAGAGTTTAGAAGGAATAGGGTCGATGTTTTAAGGGAGGATTTATGAATAAAAGAGCTTTGGCAGTGGCAATCGTTACTGCATTATTGAGTGGTTGTCAAAAAAGTGGACATGAAGAGTTTAAAATGGAGTCATCACTAGAAGAGAGTGATGTTATAGATATAGCATCTCAAGAAGAAACAGTCGAAGAGGAAATCGTGACGGAAATAATTTCAAAGGATTATGAGACCGTTGCAAAATCAATTGATGCTTATTTGCAAGAGCAGTTATTCAATGGAGTAGCGTTAGTCTCAACAGGTGATGATTTAATTTTAGTTAAAGGTTATGGGTTAGCTAATGTTGAAAATCATGAACCGATGACAATTGATAAAAAGTTTCAGATTGCTTCGGTCTCAAAGTCATTTGTGGCTGTTAGCATTTTACAATTAGTCGAAAGTGGGCAATTGACTCTTGAGCAAACGATTGATACGTATTTTCCAACGTTACCCCATGGAGAAGAAATTACCATCCATCAATTGCTAACCCACACCTCGGCTCTTTATTCAGGCGATGATTTGACGAATTATAATCAGGCGACGACGCTTGATCAGGTGATTGCAGATGCTTTTAAGGAAAATAATCTGTATTATGAAGAACCAGGAGTCTATGCGATTTATTCAAATTTAGGTTATGATCTTCTGGGGGCCATTATTGAGCAAATTACAGGAATGTCTTATGCTGATTATGTTCGACTTAATATCTTAGAGCCTTGCGAGATGACAGATTCAGGATTAAATATGGATGCGGTGCCACTAGATAATATGGCAACCGCTTATAATGGAAATATTGCAGAGGGTTATAATGCGAAGATTTTGAATCCTTCGTTTGGATATGCTTCAGGTGGTTTGCATTCAACCGTTATGGATTTGTTTAAGTATGATCGAGCGCTTGCTAAAAATGAGTTGATTTCTGAGGAAAGTTTTAAGATGATGTCTACACCGTATTCTAAAATTGGCAATAAGGATTACGGTTATGGGTGGTACGTTGATATGTATCTTGAGAATACGATTTCCCATCCTGGTAACTTGATTGGATGGCATTCCATGCTTTTGCATCATAAAGAAGATAAAGTATCCGTTATTTTATTGACCAATCACGATGAAAGCGATATGAATATGGCATTTACCATCGCTCGATTAGTGTTAACCAATTTGGAATCGCAATAAAATAAGAAAAAAGAGTCGTAATTTTTTAATTATGACTCTTTTTTGATATAATAAAAGCCTTAGAAAGGGGATTGTCAAATGAGAATAGGTGTGATAGCAGATATTCATGGGAATTTACATGCCTTGAAGGCGATTATTCGCGACTTAAATAAAGCAGGAATCAGTGATTATATCATTGCAGGCGATTTAATCGCAGACTGTTCGCAACCTAATGAGGTTTTAGATTATATTAAGACCCTGAATGCAACGGTGATCAAAGGAAATCGTGAAGATTATGTTTTGAGTTATTTAAAAGGTGAGAACCAACACTGGAGAAACTATGAACAGATGGCAAGTGTCGTATGGACGGCGAAAACGTTAACGAAAGAAAATGTGGAGTATATTAAAGGGTTATCTGATTCGTGTGTGAGGTCATGTGGGAAGTGTGGGTGTATCAGGATTGTACATGGATCACCCTTTCATATTAGTGAGCACTTATATGAGGATAAAGAACAAGATCGTTTATTAGAAGCAGTTCAAGCTTGTCAAACTGAAGTACTCGTTTGTGGACATTCGCATCGACCTTGGAAAAAAGAAGTGAATCAGACACTGGTGTTAAATCCAGGTGCAGCGGGAGTCCATTTTAATCAGTGGAGTGGGGCTGAGTATGCTATCTTAAGTTTTGAAAATGGCAAGTGGCAAGCTAGTCATCATATTGCATTGTATTCAGTTGAGGATTTTAAACAAACGATGCACAAGAGCTCGCTTTATGAAGTGGCACCGATATGGGCTCGTTTAATTGTACAGTCGATTGAAGAAGGATTTAATGCCAATATTAATTTCTTACGCTCATTTGAAGCAACTGATTTTCATGATGGATTGATTGAAAATGAAGTTTGGAACCAACGAGCTAAGGTGTGGTTTAATTTTGAAATAAATCATCACCATGGAAATAATTAAAATTCTTCAAAAATGACCAGAATTAAACAGAATCTTTAATGAATAGTCAATTTAATCATTTTACGTCAGTTATGATATAATAAGATAAAAATATAGTTATGAAGTGAGGTTCATGGATCATGATCAGTAATTTTATATGTCCGCTTTGTCAAACCCAATTAGTAGTAGAAGAAAGAAGCTATAAATGTCACAAGGGACATAACTTTGATAGAGCAAAGAGTGGATACATTAATCTTTTAATGTCACAACAAACGAAAAAAAAGCGTCATGGTGACGATAAATTAATGGTTCAGGCCCGAAAAGAATTTTTAGAATCAGGTTATTACAATGTTTTACGTGAAAAACTGCAAGATGTTGTAAACAAGCATGCCAAAGATCAGGATGTAATCTTAGATGCTGGTTGTGGTGAGGGCTGGTATACGGATCATATACTAAAGCATTTAACGGAGCAGTCTTTGCACATTAAGATGCTTGGGATTGATATTTCAAAGTGTGCCGTTGATTATGCAGCCAAACGTAATAAAAAGATTGAATTAGCAGTGGCAAGTATTGCTGATTTACCAGTCGCGGATCAATCATGTGACATCATCATTTCTATTTTTGCTCCGTTTTTAGGTGAGGAATGTCAACGTGCGTTAAAAGAAGATGGACTTTTGATTAAAGTCATTCCACTCGAGAAACATTTATGGTCGTTAAAAAAAGCGGTATATGACACGCCTTATGAAAATGTCATTGAGAATTTAGAGGTAGATGGTTTTGAGTTAATTGAAAGACATGATATTAAAGAGATGATGCATCTTACAAATAATCATGATATCGTTAGCTTATTTATGATGACACCGTATTATTATAAAACAGGCCGAGAAGATCAAATGAAGTTAAACCCAGTTCAAACACTTGATACAGAAATTGAGTTTGCTATATTGGTTTATCGAAACCAGATAGGTCGCTAGAGGGATGTTTAATCCCTCTGTTTTTATTTTCAGCTACTTACAGATTAGGGACTCACTGATTGGGCGATAATAAAGCATATGAATTTTTTATAGGTGGTGTAATGTTAGATGAAGTATCAAAAACCAACTCAAGACGAGTTAAGAGCTAGATTAACTCCGATGCAATATGAAGTGACACAAAATAATGGAACCGAGCCTCCATTTACTAATGAATATGATCAATATTTTGAAGAAGGAATTTATGTTGATGTTGTGAGTGGGGAACCCCTCTTTTTATCACGTGATAAATTTCATTCGGGCTGTGGGTGGCCTGCCTTTTCAAAGCCCATTCATCGGAGTATGATTAAGGAGAAAGCCGATTGGTCCCATCAGATGCATCGAATTGAGGTGCGAAGTCAAAAAGCAGATTCTCATTTAGGTCATGTGTTTAATGATGGACCCTTATCATCGGGTGGTTTACGATATTGTATTAATTCAGCTGCCTTACGTTTTATTCCAAAATCAAACATGAAAGAAGCGGGATATGGACAGTACATCGAATTATTGTAGATTCATTTGCTTCGATTTTTGTAACAGTATCTTAATCATGTCTGTTTAGTGCACTCTCGTACATAGGCTATTTCATGAATAAAGTGTGCATCATTCTTTGAGTTTCTCAAATTTTATTTAAAAATCGCTTTTCTATTTTTTAGAGAAAAGCGATTTTTTTCTTTTATAAATATGTCCAAAATGTGTCTTGTGTTTTTGATGAGATATGTTAGAATAACATTGAATTACAATTATTGGTAATTAATTGTTTGATTATGAAGGGGAAATCATGATCAAGAAGAGTTAATTATAGATTAGAAATCAGGGGGGATGAGTGTATGGCAAGACAACAATGGAGTTCAAGAAGTACTTTTATTATGGCTGCCATTGGTTCGGCAGTTGGACTTGGAAATGCTTGGCGATTTCCGGGGATTGCGTATGCAAATGGGGGAGGTGCCTTCTTAATTCCTTATTTTGTGGCGTTACTAACAGCTGGAATTCCATTATTAGCACTTGAGTTATCTATCGGGAAGAAATATCAGTCTGGTGCTCCAAGTGCTTTTGCAAAAATGAATAAAAAGTTTGAATGGATTGGTTGGTGGGGAGTCGGAACAGCATTTTGTATTTGTGCGTATTATTCAGTGGTCGTCGCATGGGTCATTGAGTATGTGGCGCTGTCATTTAAGTCACCTTGGATTGAAAAAGGGGCAGCTGATATCTTTACGGGGGATGTATTACAGGTTTCGAGTGGAATGTTTGATTTCGGTGGTTTTAGTCCTGTGGTGTTTTTAGCACTTATTTTTGCTTGGGTTTGCATTTGGTATTGTATCCGTCACGGAGTCACATCAGTCGGGAAAGTCGTGAAGTATACCGTTATTTTACCTGTTATTTTACTTGTTTTCTTAATTATTCGTGCGATGACTTTACCGGGAGCATTTGACGGTTTGAGTTATTACTTAGTTCCGGATTGGTCAGCATTACTAGATATTAATGTGTGGGCGGCAGCTTACGGTCAAATATTCTTTAGTTTGAGTATCTTATTTTCTATTATGGTGGCCTACGGTAGTTATTTAAACAAAGAGGCAGAAGTAACAAAAGATGCGATGATCATTGGGTTTGCAGATGCGGGAATTAGCTTTTTATCCGGAATCGCAGCCTTTGGGACACTTGGATACTTATCAGCAGTCAGTGGAACACCGATTTCACAAATGAAGCATACTGGGATTATGCTAGCTTTTGTAACGTATCCTGAGGCGTTAGCTCAAATGCCGGGTGGCCGTTTGGTAGTCATTTTATTTTCTCTTGTTTTTTTCATCATGTTATTTACCCTTGCAATTGATTCTGCCTTTTCGATTGTTGAAGCTATTATTACAGCGGTGGTTGATAAATTTGGATGGAATAAATCCAAAACAACGTTATGGGTATGTGTGATTGGATTTGCATCGAGTCTAATTTTTGCGACACGGGCTGGACTTTATTGGTTAGATGTTATGGATCACTTTGTGAATGACTTTAATTTAATTGCGATTGGATTCGTTGAATGTTTAGCTTTAGGATGGGTATTTGGAGCGGATAAAATCCGCGACTATCTCAACAGTAATACCGATTTTAAATATGGGAAGTGGTGGCGTGCCTGCATCAAATACCTTTGCCCAGTTATCTTCTTATTTATTAGTGTGACCTATTTAATCACAAATTTAACAACACCATATGATGGTTATCCAGTATCTAATCTAATTGCTGGGGGATGGGGGATTGTCCTATTAACCGTTATTTTTGGTATTGGAATAAGTTTGGTGAAAGGTAAAAATGAGGATAAAGCCACAGTTAGTTAAGCTAGGTTTACTAAGAGAGGGAAGTCTATCTTGAAACATCACAGCTAAAAAACGTTTATTTTCCTAATAGAAATGATAAAACGAGCTTAGAAATTGACATGAATAACCTATTAAGTAAATGGCTTAAATTTATTTAATAGGTTTTTTTGTTAAATAAATTTAGGCCATTTAAAGTCTGACTTAGTAAAAATTAGTTATGATTCACCATTTTTGTGTCAATACTAATAATAGAACGTTAAGATTAACAAAACATTTGTTTAAGATTGAAGAGTTAACAGTAGGAGTTGTCGTCATGAATGAAGAAAAGAATCATCCACAGCAAGTTTTAATGCTTGCATTAGATATTGGCGAGAAGCTAACAAAATGTGGTGCAGAGATTGGACGTGTTGAAGATTCTATTATTAGGATTTGCAAAGCATATGGAGTTAAACGAATTGATGTTTTTGCGATCAGATCATTAATTATTGCGACCATCCAAACAACTGATGGTGACATTATTACGCAAACGAGGCGAATATATTCTTATGGTACAAATCTTGAAGGGTTAGAAGGCGTGAATACGTTATCTCGTCTGATTTGCGAGACAGCACCAAATTGTATAGAAGTTCGAGAAAAAATTAATGAATTGGAACAATCTCGCCCTCCAATCAATTTTTCTGTCTGCTTGGGTTGTATTCTTATTGCGACAAGTTCTTGTATTTACTTTGGAGGAGAAGTCATCGACATGGTTCCATCTGCCATCGTGGCAGCTTTTATTTTTTACTTAGATAATTATTTTAAAAAAGATTACATGAATCAGGTCTTATATATGGTATTGTGTTCCATGCTCGCTGGAATGCTGACGATTTTATTAGTTAAGTTAGGGATTGGAAAAAACATTGATAAGATAATGATTGGAGATATTATGGTTTTAATCCCGGGTCTTGGAATAATGACAGCTTTTAGAGAGATTTTATCTAGAGATTTATTAGCTGGCTTAATGCGATTTTTTGAGTCAATTTTAGTTGCGTCAGCCATTGCGTGTGGATTTTCATTAGCATTATACTTTATGGGAGGTCTATTACAATGAAAGAAAATATGATTTTAATCATCAGTGCAACCATTGAGAGTTTAGGGTTTGCACTCCTTTTTCGAGTAAGGAAAGATAGACTGATTTATGGTACGATTGGGGGAATGGTTACGATTACCATTTATTTATGGCTCTTTTCTATTCATCAAGATGCTTTTTTAAGTAACTTAATTGCAGGAATTTTTGCAACCGCTTATTCAGAAATCTTTGCCCGTGTTTTAAAATCTCCTGCTATTGTCTTTTTAGTGCCATCTGTTATTCCATTAGTACCCGGAGGAAGTCTTTATTATGCGATGAGAGCTTTTATTTTAAATGATGAACCTGAGTTTTCAAGTCATCTTCATAATACATTTAGTACAGGAATAGGGATAGCCGTTTCGATTATATTAGTATCCATTTTCTTTTACTATTTAAAATCGTTAAGAAAAAAGTTTAAGTATTAACGCTTCAGGATAAAAGATTAGTTTTGATTAGTCTGATAAAAAAAGTCAGCGAAATAGGGGCGATTTGCTATAATAGAAAGATGAAAACGATAATGAATCGGTATTAGAAGGAGAGATTAAAATGAATGAGAAGACCTATCTTTTAAAAGAGATTGAATTACAATATAACTATCGACTTGAAGATGGAGTTACGTACACTAAGTCAAAATATTTAGTGAATGATCTTTTTAAAAGTATTAAAGGGAGTGTTAATTGTGAGTTTGGCGGTTTTGAACAACTTGGTTTCACGGAAATAGAAGTCAAGCAGCTGATTAAAACTTATATCGATCAGTTATCTAAATAATCGAATTTCGCTGTCTTTAAGGGTTCTAAAAACGAAGACTGATTAAAAAACGTTATATTTTATCCTATTATTTGACAATATTAGGTAGATGAATTATGATAGTGTCATTATAAATGAAGACAGGAGGTGCTAAGCATGGAAAATACAGAAAAAATTCTTGAAGCGATGAAAAATGCTGGAGAACCTCTTAACAATGGTAAAATTGTAGAGTTAACAGGTCTTGAAAAGAAAGACGTCGAAAAAGCGATGAAACAATTAAAAGCTGAAGAAAAAATTGTTTCCCCAAAAAGATGTTATTGGCAACCTAAATAAAAAAATTAAAAACCCAGACCTAATGTGTCTGGGTTTTTAATTTTTAGGTAAAAGAGTTTGTGAAAGGGCACGGCTAGTTAGCTTTTTTATCAACCACCATAACTTCCTATAATGTATATTATGTAAACTTAATAATAAAAATAAAAGATATACATAGTTTCCTTTTTTGAATTCCAAACTATATTGAGTCTATTTTAGGAGGTTTTAAAATGAAAGTTCCACTTTGGTTAGATACGACGGTCGTTCCTAGTTATCATTCGCTATGTGAAGATCTATCTGTTGATGTTTGTATTGTGGGTGCCGGAATAACTGGGATTACGTTGGCTTATTTGTTACGTGATTCTGGCTTAAAGATTGCATTGATTGATTCAGACCAAGTTATTCATGGGACAACTGCTTATACAACGGCGAAATTAACTGCTGGTCAAGGGTTAATTTATCAGGATTTAATTCAAAATGTTGGTTATGATGGTGCAAAGCTATATTATGAATCACAGCAAGAAGCCATTGATTTTGTGGCGAAAACGATACATGATTTAAAGATTGATTGTGATTTTGTAAGACTCCCCCACTATGTCTTTACCCAAGAGGCATCAAACTTATCAAAATTTGAGGCAGAATATGAAGCCTGTCGTTCACTAAACATGGATTGTGAACTGGTAGAATCGCTCGATCTCCCCTTTCCAATTGAAAAGGCCATTGCATTTAAAAATCAGGCACAGTTTCATCCATTAAAGTATTTAGTCGGTTTATTAAAGGCACTAGCTGAGTATTCTAATATTTTGATCTATGAGCATACAACAGCCTGTGAGATGGTTTTCAATGAGGATCAAAGTTCCTCAATCATCACATCTAATGGATATAAGGTTAACGCTAAGCGTGTGGTTCAAGCCTGTCATTTTCCATTTTATGATGATGGATCGCTTCTCTTTTCTAAAATTGAGATGAGTCATTCCTATTTGATAGCGGTTGAGAATGCTTCTTCCCTACCCCATGGAATGTATATTTCGTATGAATCGCCAACACGCTCCATTCGGACGTATCAAAATTTTCTTTTAATTGGAGGTGAAAATCATCGTCCAGGTACCGTGAAAGATACGAATGAAAATTATGAAGCCTTGATTAACTTTGCAAAAGAAAAGTTTCAAACGGATGCTATTTCATATGAGTGGTCAACACAAGATGTTGTCTCGATTGATCATATGCCTTATATAGGGAGACTTCATAAAGATTGTTTAAATCAATTCGTTGCAACTGGATATTGTAAATGGGGAATGAGTAATGGAACCGCGGCGGCTCTTCTTTTAAATCAATTGATTAGAGGGATGGATAGTCCGTATACTGCCCTATTCTCTCCAAGTCGTTTAAACTCTAAAATGGCAATTAAGAATTTAATCGCTTACAATTCAAAGATAGCGTTTGAATACATAAAAGGTAAGTTAAAATTAGGTGAGAAAAACGTAGAATTAGGTGTTGATGAAGCAACCATTATAGCCACTAACGAAGGAAATTATGGTTTGTATAAAGATAAAGAAGGGCTTCTTTATCTAGTTGATATCACCTGTCCTCATCTAGGGTGTGAGCTAGCTTTTAATACGGCTGAACGAACATGGGATTGTCCTTGTCATGGATCACGATTTTCTTATACGGGAGAGGTAATAGAAGGACCTGCTCATCAAGCATTAAGTTGTCATCATAATAAAATGAATCCTAATATTTTTAGATCAGATGATTAACTACAAAATACTACATCTTGTTAAGATTGGAATAGAGTTCTTACTGTTTTAGCAAAAGAATTCAAGGTATTTTGTCAAAGAAAATCGAAAGAAAGGAGGGATAAAACAGCAATCAAGGTTTGTTGTCTGTTATGTCTTGAAACTCTTAATCTTTTAAAAGTATAATAGTAATGAGCCAGTTGTGCTCACACTCCTTATCTTTACCTACATTCCTAAAACACCATTGACCGGCAATGGTGTTTTTTTATTTTTTTAAATATTATGATGATTTATTGTATATAATTTTAAATTCAAACCATAATATGATTGAGCCCAACTTAGACATTACAACTTAGAGCTCACCTTTCTTCTCTTTCTCATACCTCTATTTATGTTGTATCTATATTGTATTTGAAAAGACACTGCTACAGTGTTTTTTTTATTTGTTTTTTAAAAAAATGGAAAAAATTAACTTTTAAATGGTTTGACTTTTCTAGGCATCGGTCATATAATAATCATAATTCAGGGCACGATATTTCCACATATTGGTGTTTTGGGTGATAAATTCAAGGGGAATTTATCTAGTAGGATGATTAGAATAACCCAATAGAAGGTTTGTGAGATTATGATTGATTACATGGAATCTCGAGTACTCTATTAGACTCACAAACTCTCCAAGATGGAGAGTTTTTCTAATCAGTTATCAGTTGAATTGCATAAGGAAGGAAAAGGGAAGGAATGATGGTATGAAAGCTAGTAAATGGTTGAACATTTTAGGGATTGGGATTGTTTTTTGTGGTAGCTTTCTCGTAGGATGCAGTAAGCAAGAAAATTCAGACGTTAAAACGATTGGAGTTTTACAGTATATGGAACATGCTGCACTGGATGCCTCTTATGAAGGATTTGTGGCAGCACTAGAAGCTGAAGGTTATGTGGATGGTGAAAATATTAAATTTGATTTAAAAAATGCTCAAGGAGATATGGCGACGACACAAACAATTGCTAAACAATTTGTATCAAATCAGGTGGATATGATTTTTGCCATTGCAACAGGAGCTGCTCAGGCTGCTTATAATGCAACGCAAGAGATTCCAATCGTCATTACAGCTGTAACTGATCCTGTTTCAGCTGAACTTGTTAAAGATTGGGATGTCACGGGAACTAATGTAACAGGAACGAGTGATTTAACACCTGTTGAAAAACAAATGAACTTAATTAAAGAACTTGTACCGAATGCTAAAACAATTGGTGTCATCTATACAACAAGTGAAGTGAACTCACAAGTCCAAGTCTCAATGGCAAAAGAAGCTGCTAAATCTTTAGGATATGAGATTGTAGAAGTGGGGATAACTTCTGTGAATGATATTCCAATTGCTGTTTCATCAATTATTGATAAAATTGACGTGATGTATGCCCCAACGGATAATTTAGTAGCCAGTGCGATGCCGGTGTTATGGAATGCTTGCGTGGAGAAAAAGGTACCTGTCATTACGGGTGAAGAAGGAATGGCAACTGCAGGTGGAGTTGCCACAGAAGGAATCGATTATTACCAGTTAGGATATGAGACTGGATTAATGGCAGTCGAAGTATTAGAAGGAAAAGATCCGAGCACTATGTCCATTAATACGCTTGAGAATACAACGTTAATTGTAAATCAACAGAATGCAGATGCGATTGGACTTGTGATTCCTGAGGATATTTTAAGTGAAGCTGAAATTGTAGAAGGTGACTAGTATGACCGTTCTACTAACCGTTTTAGAACAAGGTTTGATTTTTGGAATTTTAGCACTCGGTGTTTACTTAACCTATAAAGTTTTGGATTTTGCAGATTTATCAGTTGAAGGGACGTTTCCACTAGGCGCTTCAATCACTGCCCTACTTTTAACCCAAGGGATAAATGCTTCTGTTGCCATCTTCATTTCATTTATTGGAGGCATGTTAGCAGGAGCTGTGACAGGGCTCTTACATGTGAAATTGAAAATCACGAACCTTCTTTCAGGAATATTAGTGATGAGTGGATTGTACTCTATTAACTTAAGAGTGATGGGGAATCGTGCGAATATTGCACTCTTTAATCAAAAACATCTTTTTTCAACATCCCTCCCTACCCTGCTTACGATTGTTCTTGTGGTCATGGTGGTGAAGTTATTGGTTGATTTGTTTTTGAAAACAAAATTTGGATTTATGGTCAAAGCAACAGGAGATAACCCTCAATTAGTCACGACACTCGGAGTTCATATCGGTTTTGTGAAGATTGTTTGTTTAATGATTTCTAATGGGTTAGTTGGATTAGCTGGTTCTTTAAGTGCTCAATATCAAGGGTATGCTGATGTCACCATGGGAACTGGAACGATTGTCATTGGATTAGCGGCTGTTATCTTCGGAGAAGCGATATTTAAAAAATCATCTTGGATTCTTCCAACAACCACGGCCATTATTGGTGCTATTTTGTATCAGGGTTGTACAGCTCTTGCTTTGCAATTTGGATTTCCACCTAATGATTTAAAATTACTAAGTGCTGCTATTGTGACACTGGCTCTAGCTTTAAATCATTATCATTTTAAAGTTACTCTCTTTAAAAAACATGAAATGAAAGGTGGGATAAGAGATGTTAAGGATCCAACAACTGAGCAAAACTTTTTATCCGAACACAGTTAATGAAAAAAGAATCTTTGATTCTTTAAACTTGACGGTTTTAGATGGTGAATTTGTGACCATCATCGGAAGTAATGGCGCCGGAAAATCCACATTATTAAATTTAATATCAGGCTCAATTTCTGCTGATAGTGGCACAATTTTCTTAAATCAAGAAGATTTAACACATACAGTTGAATATGAAAGAACAAGGTTCATTAGTCGGGTATTTCAAAATCCAACGATGGGAACCTCTCCTTCTATGACGATTGCTCAAAATTTATCATTAGCTAAAAATAAAGGGAAACGATTTGGATTATCTTTTTTAGAATCTAAAAAGGATTTAAAGTTATTTAAAGAACTTGTTACCCCATTAGAATTAGGCCTAGAAAAGCAAATGAACTCCCCTGTTGGGCTATTATCAGGTGGGCAACGACAAGCGTTATCATTATTAATGGCAACACTCGTTAAACCAGAATTGTTGTTACTTGATGAGCATACAGCGGCACTGGACCCTAAAACATCAGCAAAAATTATGGAATTGACGAATCAAATCGTTACAACTTCAAATATTACCACCTTAATGATTACACATAATTTAAGTCAGGCGATTACTTATGGTAATCGATTAATCATGCTACATGATGGCCATGTTGTATTAGATATTTCAGGTGATGAGAAAAAACAATTAACACCTGAAAAATTATTACATCAATTTGAACAAAATATTGGTGGTCAAATCAGTGATGAACTATTATTTTCATAATTTTTTAAAGGGAGAGTCTTGAGTTAAACCTTTTAGGGCGCTTAGATGACTATCCCTTTTTCTTTTTGAGCATAATAGGATTAAAACCTAATAAAAAAACACGATTTTTCCTTTGAATTTTACAAAAAAAAGGTGTAACCTTATTAAGAGTGGTAAGGAGGTTAAGTAGATGAATCAATTTACAAGTTTAGATGTGACTAAAGCGGCAGTTAAAGTGGCGATGACTTCGTCTAGAAATGAAGAAGATCAGCTTGTCAAGCAATTAAAAGAACATGGAATTAATGCTACGGCAGTTGATGTAGGTGGAAATTTAATTCAATCAATCCCAAAAATTATTGAACGTGCCATTATTGCTTCTCGAAAAACGGGCATTACTAAAGAATGCATGGTTTTAGATGGTGCAGTAGCAGGTGCTGCCAGAGATGCGATCATGCAAGTGTCGATGAAAGCAAATGGATTAAATGCTGGTGGAAAGATTGCAATTGCACGTCATCGTGAACATTTAACCGTTTGTATTTTCTTAAGTATTGGATTATTGCATTTAGATGATGTTGTGATTGGATTAGCTCATCGTTCTGTGCCGGATAATATATAGTAATCTAAACTCTTCATAGCGGAGATTTTTTTTTATTCCCTCTCCTCTTTACTTCGCTTCTCAATTATTTCGCTAGAATGAAAGTTGATTCAGTCAATCTAAATTCTGTTATTAAGCGTAAGGTGACTTAGTATCGTCTTTTTAAAATGACAATAGCTTATGATATAGATTGCTACGCTTTAATGAACTTTAACGATTAAAATGATGGAGTCTTATGATATTGACACGTCTAAATAAAAAGTTCAGGTTAAAATTTGTTAGAAAACAGGATGTTACCTCACGATTAGTTTTGCAAGATAAGAATGTTTAGGCACGCTGAATCCAGATTATTGTTAGTAGAGGATTATTTGGAATAAAGGTTGCAACGTTATGGGAGAATGAGTAAAATAAAAAAGGTAGAAAAATGAAATTTGGAGGGTTATTATGATGAAAAAAGTGGCAGTAGTATTTACCGGTGGGACTATTTCAATGAAAGTTGATCCTCGTTTAAAAGCGGCTATCCCTTCAATGTCTAGTCAAGATATCATGTCAATGGTTACGAATATTGATCAAATTGCTGAACTTGATATTGTTGAATTTGGTGCTCTACCAGGGCCTCATATGACACCTGAGAAAATGATGGAATTAAAACAAGTCGTAGAAAATAAATTAAAACAAGAGGATATCTGTGGAGTTGTTGTGACACACGGAACGGATAACTTAGAAGAAACTGCGTATTTATTAGATTTAACGCTATCATCTGAAAAACCAGTTGTTGTAGTTGGAGCGATGCGTAATGGATCGGAACTTGGATATGATGGACCAAGTAATCTAGCGGCAGCTATTTGTACGGCTGCTCACGAAAACTCTCGTGGAAAAGGTGTTTTGGTTGTCTTAAACAATGAAGTCAACACAGCTCGTGAAGTGACGAAAACACATACGATGAGTCTTGATACCTTTAAATCACCTGAATTTGGTCCTATTGGAATTGTTGATCAAGATGAAGTGATTTATTATCATAAAAGCTCTGCCCCTACTCCCCACATTGAAACAAATCAAATTGAATCAGATGTTCACTTGCTTAAAGCCGTTTCTGGAATGGATTCAACCATTCTTAACTTCCTAGTGAGCCAAAACGTTAAAGGGATTGTCATTGAAGCGATGGGACGTGGAAATGTTCCACCGCTAATGTTAGAAGGTATAAAGGCCGCAACAGAAAATAAGATTCCGGTGGTCATTGTTTCACGTTGTTTACAAGGACGAGTGCTTGGATCTTATGGATATCTTGGTGGTGGTGCCCAGCTTCGCGATATGGGGGCTATCTTAGCGAGTAATTTAAATGGTCAAAAAGCTCGCATCCAATTGATGTTAGCTTTAACTGTTTCAAAAACAACAGAAGAATTAAAATCATACTTTGTTGACTAAGAAAAAAAGCGCAATTTAAAAAATTGCGCTTTTTTTCTATTCTAATGCTTCATTAAATCGGTCACTTAATTCAGTTAATAAGACATCTTGCTGGTCACGCCACTGGTCAATCGTTGTAATTTGTGAGGTAATATCACGTAAGACATCAATCATGACACTCGTAACGTCACTAATACTATCTTCATAAATACATTCAATATCATCTGTTGCAATAATACTGTTAGCTAAGGTTACCATAATTTGTTCCATGATGTCATCACTATGTTCTTCAAGTTGTGAGTAGAGCACTTTTTTAAGACGTGTGACACTCGGTGAGGATTGATAAGCCTGTTCTAAGAAACCAATAAACTTTTCAAAGTCCCCAACATTATCTTGAGGTTCGATTTCAAATAACATAATGAAGAATAAATTCCAATGAAATTCTTTATTCATGACATCAATAAAATAAGGACCTACAATTTTTTGGAATTGTGTTGTATATATCGGATCACGTTCAAACTTGATTGGAACATTGAAATGAACGGTTTGTTTTGAAATTTCGGATAATCGTTCGAGGGCTTTAATTAAGGTAGCTGTGTTTTGATTTAATTCAAATCCACCCGTTGGCGAGAAGGTATATTTCATAATGGTTTGACAGGCCTTTTTGATATTAACATTCATGCCAATCGATGCTTTTATTTTTTTAGCAAAGACATCGTTGCACATCTTCGCTAACATATCTTCAAATCCTTTACGTTGGTAATCTTCATCGGTTTGATTTTGTTCAACATTTCGATAAATAGTTAATAACTGTTTATCGAGTAAAGCCAAGTTATTTTTAATCGAATGCATCATCTCTTTTAATAAGTCATCCACTAGTAGGTAACTATAGTTTTTATAGATGATTTTATGTTCAATTTCTCCCCAAAAGGTATTAACGAGTGATTTGATTTGAAGTTCAAATGGTAAATCCGTATTTGTGTCGGTGATGATGCCATCAATTCGATAAATTTTGAATCCATTTTTTTGTTTTTGTGGTTGTCGACCATCTAAACTCAATTTAACATTTGGATTCATGTCATTGTAGTAATACCCTTCTTCATTTCGGATATTGAAATGTTTTCTGAGAATTTTATAAATTTCACGTTCATCTTGTTCAAAACGGCATTCAATTCTTACCCCTATTAAATCAGATAGATGGTAGATTAAACGAATCGGATCATTATATTTTTTATAGTATCCTTGACGTAAGATTTTTTCTTTTAAACTATCGTGGCTTTTAACACGTGATGTAATGTTTAAATATTCAATATCATATAAGTTAACAATTTGTTCGAACTCTATTTGTAATAAAGTTGAAATAATTTGGAGTTGCTCACTTTTTTTATCCAGTGTAGCCAACGCTTTTTCTATATACTTAAATTCTGCTAATGGCAAGATTAACGCCCCTTCTTTTTTAATACTTCTACCTTATTATTGTACAGGAATACAGCATTCATACAAATGGAAAAATAGTATAAATTTTTAGATTTTCAATAAAAAGCGCGCTAAGGTTAGCGCGTTCATTTGTTATCTTACCATTCTCTTTCCGATGAAAATCCGTATGATTCCACTTCGTATAACAGTTCACTAGCTGCAATATCTTGTGGTGTTACTGTCCGTCCTCCATTACTATCTAAATCAATCCCTACTTCATTAAATATTTTCCAAACAATATCAGAGCAATGCGTGGCACTTAAATCTTTTTTAGAGACAAACACATTATAGTCTAAATTTAAAAACTGTGTTTGGGCAATTTCAACGATTTGGTCCATTAACTCAGGCGTGGCATCTTTTAAACGTAATACTTTAACAGTCGGATAATAATCCCATTTAGAAAGGGGTTGTAGCGTTGAGGTTTCACCATAACCAAGTGATTCAAGGACAAGTCCCGCTTCTGCATCAACCACTACCCCGGCATGACCGTGACGAAAAAGCAAGGTATGACTTGATTTAGAAATTAAGATGTCTCCCTTTTGGACGTCTTGTAATGCATGACAAGGGACTTGATAGGATTCTTCATTAATACATTGTTCTTCAAGTGTAATTAACGTCATAGGATAATCGACAACTTTAAACGCATCCTGTACTTGTCCCATAACGGCTTGATCAGATTCAGAAACTGGAGGTGTATAAGCATTTAATTCAACTAAAAAGTTTAATAAAGTGACGATTAACATGGCCACTGTAAAAGTAATAAAATAGTAGTTTGGTTTCATAAGTGCCTCCAGTATTAGATAAAAAGAGTATTATTTAGTTATTATAACATGAAAATATCCTTTTTATACTTGACGAGTTTGGTTTACTCTATTTTCCAACTTTCGTACCACATTACAAAGGTCATCAACGCCCAAATTTTACGAGCGTGATTGTGTTTCCCGGTTGCATGTTGATCAAGATACCGAAGTGCTGATTTTTGGTTGATTAAATGCTCACACTGAGGGGATAAAATTAAGCGCTTGGCTTCATCATACAGTTCATTCTTGAGCCAGGTCTTTAATGGAACGGGATACCCTTTTTTATTGGCCTCATACACATGAGGTGGAATCATCTCTTTAAACGCTTCTCGCAAAAAAACTTTCGTTTGATTCTGCCCTATCTTTTCATTTGTTGTCAGTTGCTTTGCTAGTTGAAAGACCTTTTGATCAAGAAATGGAACACGTAATTCTAAGGCATGTGCCATCGATAGACGATCTGATTTGACCAAGATATCCCCTCTTAGCCAGGTATGAAGATCAATCATTTGCATTTGAGAGACAGGATCTAAATCTTGAATTTGTTCAAATAGTGGTGCGGTAATGTCTTTAAACGTAAAGTTTTGATCATAAAAATTTAGCAACTGTTGTTTTTCACGTTCATTAAAGACAAAGGCATTTCCAACATACCGGTCCTTTAGGGGGATACATCCTCTTTCGATGAAACTCTTCCCTTTTACTCCAGTTGGAATCAAATGAGATAACGTGAGTAAACTTCTTTTCGTATTAGGTGATAAGTAATTAAAGACTTCAAGTGACTTAGGCTCACAATAAATCCGATAACCTCCAAACAGTTCATCTGCCCCCTCACCTGACAAAATGACTTTAACTTGTTTACGCGCTTCTTGAGCGACTAAATAAATGGCTGTTACGGAGGGATCGGCAACCGGGCTATCGAGATAATCAATGACTGTTTTGGTTGCCTCGATAAATTCTTGAGCGGTAATGAATCGGCTGTATAAAGGAATATTTAAAAAATCGGCGGTCTCACGTGCGGCCTCGATTTCACTATATCCCGCTTCGTGAAAGCCAATCGTGAAGGCTTTAATTTTTGGATGATATTGATTAGCACAAGCTGTAATGATAGTCGAATCCACCCCTCCTGATAAGAAGCATCCGACCTCTACATCGCTTTGTAAGTGAGCACGAACAGATTCTTTGATGACGGTTTCTAATTGATGTTTATGTAACGATGAGATTTGTTGATGGGGAATTAATTGAATGGTATTATAAGCTTTGATTTCAATCCCTTTATTTCGTTGGTAGGTTAAATAAGTTCCGGGTTCTAATACTTTGACATCTTTCAAACACGTCAAAGGTTCTGGGATATATTGAAAGGTAAAGTAATGCTGTAAAGCAATAAAATCAAGACTAGCCTCAGGTATGGTAGATTGTTTAAAAGGTTTTAGTTCTGACGTTAAAAATAAAACATCATCTTCTACATAATAATACAACGGTTTAATTCCAAATCGATCCCGAACAGCAATGAGCTCTTCTGTTCGTTCATCGTATAAAACGAGTGAAAACATGCCACGTAACTGTGTAATGAATTCTTTTCCAAGTAGGTGATATAAACAAAGAATGACTTCCGCCTCACATTGAGTGTCAAAGGAAAAACCGAGTTTTTCTAATTGATTTCGAAGTTCTTGATAATTATAGATTTCGCCATTGAAGACGAGATGACAGTTATAGTCATCACGATGAAACGGTTGGACCCCCTGTTTTAAATCAATGATGCTTAATCGATTAAATCCAAGAATGAGGTGGTCTTTATAATACAAATCTTGATCATCAGGTCCCCGATGTTTCATTTTTTGTAAAGCCTGATATGAAAAAGCTAAATCATTTACGGTGATTTGCTTTTGTTTTATTAATGCAACTAACCCACACATGACAATCACCTTATCTTTTTAACATTTATGTGACATCATACGGAGAATTGAATGAATAAATGACAATAATCATGAGTTAATATTCTTGGTTTATCGTCACAATTCCTGACAAACGTTCGTTCGTATTTTATTGGGGCGGTGAGAAAAGTTAACCCCTATTCTATCGTTAAGCCCTTTTTAATGGTTTTATCATCTAAAATGTGGAAAAAATCACACTTTTAATGTTCATTTTAAAAAAAAGTATCTTTTTTATCTTCTGAACATTTGTTCGTTTTTTTATCTTGTGAAAATAAAAAAACGATAGATCATCTATCGTTTTAGCAATTGATAATGCTACCACCGTTAATATGAAGCGTGGCACCTGTCATATAAGACGCATCATTTGAGGCTAAGAAGACATATGCTGCTCCAAATTCAACAGGTTGTCCCATGCGACCAAGAGCTGTATTAGCGCCATGCTGCGAAACTTTTTGTGCATCAAATGACGCTGGGATTAAAGGAGTCCAAATTGGACCTGGTACGACAGCATTAACTCTAATTTTCTTTTTCGCTAGATTTGTCGCTAACGAACGCGTGAAGCTTGTTAAAGCCCCTTTAGTAGAGGAATAATCGATTAAAGTTTCATTCCCTTCATACGCTGTAATGGATGTGGTATTAATGATACAGTCTCCTTCGGTTAAATGAGGTAAAACCGCGCGTGTTAAGTAAAAGGGACCAAAAAAATTGACAGCGAATGTTTTATGTAAGTCTTCATCTTTAATCAGAGTTAAGTCATTTTGAGGATATTGAACTGCAGCATTATTCACTAAAATATTAATTTGATTAAAGGTAGACATCGTTTTTGACACGACGGCTTCACAAAACTTAGGATCGGCGATATCTCCTTGAATTAGCAAACATTCCCCTTGGTGGGCCTCAATGATACGTTTTGTTTCTTCTGCATCTTCTACTTCATCATAGTAAACGATGACGACTTTTGCGCCTTCTTTTGCATAAGCAATTGAAACGGCTCGACCAATTCCAGAATCGCCTCCTGTAATGATGGCTACTTTTTGATCCAATCGCCCACCCGATTTATTATATTCAGGATGTTCAAAAATGGGTTTCGGATCCATTTGCGACTCAATTCCGGGTTGTTTATTTTGAGTTTGAGGTTTAGCAGTGCTTGGAAATGAAGCATCTGGTCTAGTCATATCTCACTGACAGCTCCTTTTTGGTAGTATTTTTTTAATCTTTAGTAGTTTTGTCAAATTTGTATAAACTATGAGAAGAAATAATAAAATTGAATGGAACTTCTCTTGCTTGTCAGTCTTTTGCCATGCTAAACTAATGATGATTTAAAAAATAAAGGGGAACAGCTTATGAGACAGTTAGGTCTAATTAAACGATATATTGGAATGAGGACCTTAAAAACAGGAATCGCCGTTGTCCTGACACTCTACTTAGGACAAACTTTTTTAATTAGCAATGTGTTTTATGCTGTCATTGGGACGATTTTTGCACTGCAAAATACGATGAAAAGTTCATTAGTCGCAGGAAAAAATCGATTGCTCGGAACGGTTATGGGAGCGATCATTGGCTTTTTATTTGCTCAACTTCAATTACATAGTCCACTATTTATCGGTCTAGCCGTTATTATGACGATTGTTTGCTGTAATTCATTTAAAATTAGTTCATCGATTATCATTGCTTCGACGGTTTGTGTTTCTATTTTAATTGGAATTCAAGGTCAAGACCCATTAATCTATTCGATTTTACGCACGACGGATACATCGATTGGAATCATTGTTGGGATTTTTGTGAACTATGTGATTGCGCAACCGAATTACCTAGGAACGCTAACAAAGGAAATTGAAACCATTGAAGACATGACGAAAAACTTAGTAAAAAACATTCTCATTCATCAGGATTTAGACGTCAACTGCTTACATACAGAATTAAGTCGTTTAAATACGATTTATCAGAATTATTGTGCGGATCGACGCTTTGATAAAAATCCCGTTTCTTTAAATCAATTAAAAGTTACGATTGAAGCCTGTCATGATATTTATTTTCATGCCAAATGTATTGCTTGTTTAAGTGTTGAGGAAACCGATTTAACTATTAAAAATCGTTTGCAAATCATTGATTTCTTCCATCATGGTTGTCAAGGAGACGTTCACTTAGAGCAACCTATTGATTCAATCTTTAACTATCATATCGAGAAGATTTTAGAAGAATTGAGATTGTTGACTGTGACAGTTGATGCTTTAACGGACCATTTAAATCAATAAAAAACACACCGTTTAAACGGTGTGTTTTTTATTCCCGCTTACTAAGTATCACAGCAGAGTCTAACAGAACTCCCATCCTAATTTTTTTACAAACTGTTCTGCCACTCTTCTTCACCGTTTAAAGAATGGCGTTTGCCTCACTCAGGTAGCTCATTCTCTCGTTTCTTAAATCGGAGTCATCCCCCGGTGCCTATATTTTGATTTCAAATCGGTTAAAAATACAGTCTTTCCCACAGTTTTGCATTTGCATGGCGAACACTAAGGCTTCTCGTTTTGTTTTAAAACAAGCATAATGACAAATTTCGTGTTCTTTCTCGTGGACCACATATAGACAAATCCAGTAATGCTTTGGATGGTCAACCACATATTCTAAATCATCAATATCTAAGATGACTTCTTCATTATCGAGTCGGTCTAGAGCTGCCTCGGCAAAAAGGTATTTATTCACATCAATATCAGATTCTGTCCATTTGTCCTCAATAATCTGAATCATGTCATTCATTTTTTCAATTAAATCGTGCCCTAAAATCGTCAATTCAAGGACATTCCACGTATATTCTTCATCAATATTTGCATAAATTTTATATAAATCTGCACCGACTTCTGCTAGTTGCTTGTGGCAGTCTTCTACTTGATGATATAGCTGCCGATCAACTAAAATGACAATGTTGTTATTAAAAAGCAAACTGTCACTCGTTTCTAACATTTCCTCAATTTCACTCAGGCAGATTTTGATATTTCGTTTGATTCGAAGCATGGTTTGATCTAACATCGTCTGATCCCCCCTTTTTTACTACTAATATATGACAATCAGCGGGATTGAATAACCCAAAAAGATGAAATTTCGCCTTTTACAGTCAAAAAAACAGAGCTCTATTAGATCTCTGTTTAAGGTGATATTGATAAAATCATTCAAATTTCCCGTTTCATTTAATCATATCCTGAAATCCTCATTGTTTTTGCTTTTTTCCCCTTTTTTTATGATTAGGAATTGCCTTCGTTATCGTTAATTTGATCACGATAAGATAGGATGGTACTTAAAAAGATACTGAGACAAATAACACTAGTTACTGAGATAAGCAATGAGATCGTTTTAGCCGCCATCGTGGTGGGGGTGATATCCCCATATCCAATGGTTGTAAAGGTAATAATGGTGTAATAAAATAAATCAAAATAGTTGTTGGCATTGGAAAAAACAGGTGCTTCATGTGGAAGATGAGAGACTAAACAGACCATGAGATAGAGATTTAAAATGAGCATTATTAGAATTAAAATCGCAGCGATCATAATTCTTGAAAAAGAAGTTTGCTGTTGTTGAACAGATTTGACGTAGGTTGGATTAATCATCATCGTCATCAAGGTCTTTAAGTTCAAGAAATAGCAAATCCCCATCCCAATCAAGCTAATGGAAATATTTTTAGCAAATTGGTCTGGAAATAGTAATAAGACTAATAAAAACGTGCTAATCATCGTATAACTTAAGATAAAGTCCATTTTAAGATTCTGATTTTCGACACGATAGAAGAAAAGATGAATTTTATTACTTAGTAATAGGACATAACCAATCGCATAGTGAACTAATAAAAAGGCAAAGAGGACAATCCCTCCTTTAATCAGGGGTTCAAAATGGAGGATAGAAGCATCAACTCTAAGATGGCGAAAGATTCCTGTTGCGAGTGACACAAACGTTGAAACCTGTGCAAAAATAATAAATCCACCTTGAACGAAGCGTGTTAATAAAGAGCGTTCAAGAAATAAGAGTCGATACATCCGATTAATCTCTAAAATAAGGTGGCGAATCGTCTTCAAAATGCCAAAATCAAGTGTTCGATGTCGAAAAATTAAAATCGAAATAACAAGAAACGTTAAACTAATTAGTAAAAATTGTCCCATTGAATCTTCTCCTCTCATTAAAAAATACCCTTTTGAGGTTTAATGTGTCCGTTTTACTGAATAATATTTAAAGGAGAATCTAATAAATTTATTTGTAAAGGACGGTAGAATCATGGCGATAAAATTAATTTGTATTGATATGGATGGAACCCTATTAATGGATGATCATCAAGTGAGTGAAGTAGATCAAGCAGCCATTAAAGCGGCTGTTAAGCAAGGTGTTCATGTCGCAATTACAACAGGACGTGTTTATAATTGTGCCAGACTCTATGCCAAAACCATTGGGTTAACGACGCCCATTATTGCCTCAAATGGAGCATTTATTGGGGGAACAAATGGAGAAACCATTTATGAAAATCCGCTATTGATTGAGGATGTCCGTGATTTTTTAGAGATTACGACACAGCATGGGCTTCTCGCCTATTTAACGGCTAACTTTGGACTTATCTCCTTGCAAGAACTACCAGAGACGAATCTTTATAAACAATTGAATAAAATGTTAAAAGAAGACGAACAAATCCAACTAGTTGTCTTATCGAGTTTAGATGAAATCTACGGACACTATGAAGGTCAAATTTTAAAAGGGGTTTGTTTGGCACCTAACCAAGACATTTTAAATGAAGTAAAAGCAGAAATTAAAGCGAAGTGCCCTCATTTAGAAGTTGTTTCATCTTGGAAAAACAACTTTGAAGTCATGAAAAAAGGTAGCTCTAAAGGTGAAGCTGTCAAACAGTTAACCAAGTATTTTAATCTAACACCGGATGAAGTGATGTGTATTGGCGATAGCGAAAATGATTTATCAATGATTCAATTTGCTGGGGTTGGGGTAGCCATGGGCAATGCAACTGAGGATGTTAAACAGGCCGCTCAGTTTATTACCACGTCTAACAAAGAAGGTGGTGTTGCCAACGCTATTGAACACTTTGTGTTAAATCAAAAATAAAAAAGCCAAGATTTCTTGGCTTTTATTGTGGTGTTCCACAGTGAGGACAATAGTCATAAGTTGGATCAATTTGTTTACCACAGTGTTTGCAATGAGTTAAAGCAGAAGACATCTGTGACTGAAGGGGTTCTAAGTCCCAGAATGTCAAACTAGACTGTTCTCCCGCTTCAATGGCCTGTCCTTTTTCTTTATCTATGATGGCAATGGTTTGACAATTTGAACAAACGACATAGTAGGTTGTCTTCCATTTGATCAGTGGAATAAAGAAAAAGTGAAAGACATAAAAGTGTTTAAAAAGTGTCATGGGTACCGTTTGTTGACATCCTTTACAACTGATCGGTGTCAGCGGTCCAATTTCTTGATCTTTTGTTTCAATACCAAAAATTCCTATAAAAAACATGATTCTCACCTATCAATATATCTTTATTCCTTTATTATACCCAACTTATGAACTTCTAGCAAATCACTGTGTTTCAAGGAACGTTTCAATGGTGGCAAATGAGCGAATTGGGATCGAGTGTTCCTTTAAAGTAGTAATGAATTGATTTTCAATTTTAAAGGTTTCAATTGAAAAATTCTCAAGATTTGAAGCATCAAAATAACACAATAGGTCAAATCTCGGAAAATGAAAGTCTTCAGTTATTTCGTTAAGTTCTACTTGAACTTGTGCTGCACTTAAATAGACGAGTGCCGCATTTTGAAGCTGACACTGTGTATAAATTTTATTGAAGCTTGAACAAAGCTCTTCGTATCGCCCAATCAGTTTTTCATAATCAAGGTCTTGTTTTTGATTATCCTGTTGTTTAAGTAAAAATTCCGTGCTTTTAATTAACGCCATACAAGCCAATTGAAGATCACGATTAGAAGTTGTCGTCACAATAAAATCGTATAACTCTAAAAAATGAAGCGGAAGCTTACGCATTTGTTTTAAATCTTCCACCTGTGTTTTAAGACCACGATGAAAGTACGTTTGATTAAAAAAAGCAACACAATCTGATAATTGACAGATAATAGAGGCGGCATGAAGTCTTGATTCACACGTTGAATTTGCCAGGATTAGTTCCCCCATTGTTTTCTTGGCTTTTGTTAGTTGTTGCTTCGCTTTACTTAACATAAATGCTCGATCACTTAAATGTTTATGAAGTTTTAATTGCAAATGCTTAAATCGTCTCTCATCTTCAATCGAGTTTGCATATAAAATTTTTACATCTCCAACACAAGGCGTTAAACGGTCATTAAAGTCTGCAATCTCCTCGACTCGATGCCAGCTCATTGGAAATAAATCATAACCAATATCTTTTATAATAAATGTTTGACTTAATTCATAAGCACGCTCTGTTTTTGGAATAAAATATAAATCTACATCTGACAAGTCATTTGACGTTCCGTTTTCATATGATCCGTAGAGTAATAACAAACTTACATCTTCAGCATATTCTCGTTTAATGGTATTAAGGGCCCATTTAATCACTTGATCATTTTGATAACTCATCGTCTCCCCCTAAATGAATGGCATAAATATCTATAATTTAGTATAGAAATGAGCCGAGGGAGATAGAACAAAAAAGACACAGATTATCTGTGTCTTTTTTGCGATTAATTCATCGGGCGTTGTCCTTTACCACCCATTCCGCCCATACCAGCGGCTCCTCCCATTGAACCTTGAGTTTGCCCAATCGTTGTGATGGTGTTTGAAAGTGTGACACTACCAATTTCTGTTCCACCAGAGTATGAACCTTCAGTATAAATTCCATCTGTTACGACTCCAGAAGACGTTCCTCCACTTGAAACCGTATAGGTTGCACCTGATGTTAAAGCAGGAGTTGAAATGATAATGGATTGTCCTGATTTAGCAGGTGCAAACGTAAAGATATCTTCCCCATTTTCTGACTTAATATTAATCAGCGTTCCTTCAGAGAATGAGGTTCCAATACTTAAAATAGGTTGCGAAGAAGTTGAACTTGGAGTTTGCGCCATCCCAGAACTTCCAGCAGCGACTAATGTTCCACCTTTAATATTGAAAGTTCCATCATAATCAAGAGCACCATTTCCACTATTTGTCGGTCCATTGACAATCACGGTTCCACCATTCATTTCAATGGATCCATTCGCATCTAATCCATCGCCTGATGCATCAACATAAAGTAATCCACCATTTAAATAAATCATTCCATTAGAAGCAGAGAAATTATTTTGACCTGGACGTCCACTAGTAGCCGAGGCATCATTCCCTCCAGCAGCATTGACTCCATCATCCTTTGATACGACATAATAACTTCCATCGTTAACGTTAATGGTTGTGGCTTCTAATCCCTCATATGATTGGGTGATGTTAACCTCTCCCCCATTTAAATTAAGGGTTGTATCAGCATGAATCCCATCATCTCCAGAAGCAATTTCAAAGGTTCCTCCATTAATATTGATTGAATCATTTGAGTGAATCGAATCATCTGATGAGTCAATGGTAAAGGTTCCGCCGTTAATTGTAATATCAACAACTGCTTTGATTCCTTTGGCGCTTGATGAGCTTGTTTCCGTAGTCGTTTGGCTAGCGGGTGCTCCCCATTGCCCCCAAATCATGTTAGTATTTGTTGATGAGCTACTATTCGTACTTCCTCCCCCTGATTGAATATCAAAACTTCCACCATTAATCGTAACGTTTGTTTCCGCTTGAATTCCATCAAGTCCCGCTACAATGTTTAACGTTCCACCATCAATCGTAATATAACCACGTGTTGGATCTTCGGCGTTACTTGATTGTAATCCATCTCCACCGGCATTAATGGTAAGGGTTCCATCTTCAATTTCAATTGAATCTTTTCCTTTTAATCCATCACCGACTGATGTTACGGTGATATTTCCATTTTTAATTTTCAAATCATCTTTGCTGACAATTCCATGATCGTAGTTTGCATTCACCACTAATGATCCTGTTCCTTTAATTTTTAGATCATCTTTACTGAATATTGCAGCATTAGGTTCATTATTGGTTGGATCTTCAAGAACATATGAATCGCTATCAGTGACGATGTTTTCTGTTCCTTCCACTAAGTTAATGATTGCATTTTTAGCATTTTTGACATAAATAGGTGCACTACTTGAGGAAGTAATCTCGACGCCATTTAATACTAGCTCGACATCTAACTCATCTGAACTATCTACAATGATTTGTCCATCAGTTAATGTTCCACTAATGTTATACGTTCCACCTGATGTAATTGTAATGGTATTTCCATCAATGCTCACGCCATTTCCTTCAACCGTTGTTTGATCTTGTTTTAACTGAATCGTCGCATTGGCTGACACTGTTGATTGAGTACTTAAACTTTGTGACGAGCTTGTCTCATCAGTTGCTTGAGTGTTCGTTATTGTATCGTTATTACTGTTTGATTGGCATGCTGATAACCCCATAGTTGCTAAGAAGGCAAGGAAAAGGGTTCCTTTATGTTTGTTATTTAATTTCATTTTGACTGTCTCCCTTCAAATATAAAGCTTTGACGATATTAAGTATAAAAGAGAAGTCTGAAGATAATCTTAAAAAATTTAAAGATGATTACTCCAAAACTTGGGCAACAGCGTATTTATTCAATGAGCGGTTCTTTATCCCTTCCTCTTTGAGGAAGTTAAAATATACTATAATGAGCAAGTTACAAGGAGGTAAATATATATGGCATACACGTACAAAGTCATGCATCTTGATCAAACGCAACACAATCTAAAGTATAAATATGGAACAAGCTTTACCCCAACAGAGATTACCTACCATCAAACCTCAAATAATGCTTCGGCATTAAATGAACGAAACTATTTGAATAATCGAACTGATAATGTGTACATTGGATTTCATATCGTCGTCGATGATCAAATGGCCATTGAATGCTTGCCACTCAATGTTCAAACATGGCATGCTGGAGATGGTTCAACAGGTGCAGGAAATATGAAGTCAATTGGGATTGAAATGGCCTATTCTACAAGTAGCGACATTAGTTTAAGAAATGCAGCCATTGAAAATGGTGCTAAAGTCATTGCATCGTTAATGAAAACTTACAATATTCCAATGGCAAAAGTCTTACCTCATCAAGCACGGAGTGGAAAACATTGCCCACATGATATTCTAGATCGCTATGGGAATGAGGTGTTTAGAGTCTTGATTCAAACAGAATATCAAAAATTAACTGAATCAACCACTACCCCAAGTACGCCCTTAACACCGGTTAATTTTTCGGTTGGAGACAGCGTTGAAGTTTTACAAACTATTTCTGGGTACTCGACATCTTTGGCAACTAAAGCTTCAACTTCTGTTAGTGCTGGAACTTACAAAGTTTATAAAGTAGCTTCTAATGGGCTACATGCTGTTAATATTTCAAAAACAGGGACGGTAGCGGGAGCTTGGGTTAATGCGACTGACCTAAAAAAAAACAATAAAAGTATAAGTGTTGGGAATCAAGTTCAGTTAAATACGGCTGCCTCAGGTTATAAGGCAGCTACTAGTTCTGTGGCATCGAGCCTTTTGGCTAGTGGGAAGTACATCGTCTTTAAAGTAAGTGACGGAAGTCCCCATTCAATCAATCTTTCGAAATCAGGAATTGCTCCTGGAGCTTGGGTTGATGAAACAAACGTAAGTTTTATTTCAACGCAATCCTTTAACCATGGAGATCAAGTTGAAGTGGTTAAACGAATTAATGGATACGGGACCTCAACGACAACCATCGCCACGACTTCTGTGAATGTCGGAACATACTATGTTTATAAATATGTTGAGGGGGCAACCCACGCACTAAACATCTCAAAATTAGCAACAACTCCTGGTTCATGGGTTAATATCAGTGATCTTATGCTCGTTTAATGTTTTAAAAGCGGCACATCCGATGAGGGATGGCCGCTTTTTCTCTTAGATTAAGTTTCACTCACCCTCACTTAATCTTCATCTGCTTTAGTACGACCTTCCCTTTTTTTAAATTTAAATACTTTGCTTATTCATTATTTTCGTTAATAAAAAAATCAGCCTTTTCAATAGGCTGATTTTTTTATTAAACAAGGGTATTAATCCATTTTTTTGAGCGAACTCTAAATATTCCAATGACCACTTTGACTATTTCTTCTAATTGAACAATCATCGCCACAATAAGTAATGGCGCGTTAAAGAGATTGACTGCAATAAAGGCTCCTAAAACCCCAACGGTCCATAAGATTCCGAGTTCAAGAATCATGGCATACTTTGTATCTCCTCCCGCTCTGAAGATCCCCACAATATTAATGATGTTAATGAAACGGAAGGTTAAGCCAAATGCAAAGATAACGAGGACTTGCCCCATTAATTTTAAGGTACTCGATTCAAAATTTTGATACATGGGTAAAATCAGTGGAATACAAGCAATAAGAATAAGGCTCGAAAGAATCCCTAAAACAACACCTGTTTTTAAGAAAAGGATAGCATGATCATATGTTTTATCCTTTTCACCCGCACCTAGTTGTTTTCCAAGCATCACGGTTGAAGCATTTCCAACGCCAATAGCAGCAATGAAGAAAATATTGAAAATTGAGGTCACAATATTCATGATTGAAATCGACTCAACATTAATCTGACCATAAATGACTAAATAGGCCGTTGTCCCTAGTCCCCAGAAACACTCATTGATGACAACAGGTAAACTAGTAGTGATTAGCTTTGAAATTAATTCTTTGTTAAATGAAAGTAAGACTGAAAGTTTTGGATTCATCGTCTCAGTTTTAAAGTAAGCAAAGAACATGATGAGGATAAACTCAACGATACGAGAAACAAGTGTTGCAATCGCGGCTCCAATTACACCAAGTTGCGGTAATCCAAATGCACCGAAGATGAGTAAGTAGTTTAAGATGGTATTGAGCGTCAATGCTATGATTGAGGCGATCATCGAAAATTTTGGTTTTTCCACGGCTCTTAGGCCCATGCTATATCCAAATGATAAAATCATAAATGGATAGCTTAAACAAGCAATTTTTAAATACTGTGCCCCAAGCGATTGAACCGCAACATCCGGCGTGAAAATACTAATAATCTTTTCAGGAATAAAGAAGGCTAATCCGCCGAAAATGATGGATAAGATTCCTCCTAGTACTAAGGTAAATCCAAGTAAGCGATGAATACTTTTAACATCTTTTTTTCCCCAGTACTGAGCGAAGTAAACCATTCCTCCACTATAAATTCCAAACATAATCATATTTAGTAAGAAATAATATTGATTTGAAACCCCAACAGCAGCTACGGCATCAACCCCGACTTTACCAACCATTAGCGTATCAACCATGTTTAAACTTGAGGTGACAAGCTGTTGCAAAGCAATTGGCAATGCAATGATCCACAAGTCTTTATAAAACGAGGCATTAGACTTAAAGTGGTCTTTAAACTTCATAACATAAACTCCTCCTATAAACATAAAAAATAGAGAAGTCCCGATTAATTTCTGTTAAAAGAAATTTTGATCGGGACTAGCATTAGCCTTAGTATCAACGTATTTTAATAACTTAGGATCTAGGTTATTAATGGCTAAAAAACAGAAGAAATATGTCATTTCTTCCATCCTCTATTGTTATAATCAATGTATCAAATCTCATGTTAAATGTCAACGTTTACGAATTAATCTTCGCTAGTTCAAAGCTTTTTCCTTCATCGAGTGCTTGATGATAGCCACTAATTTGTTTAATGGTCACAAGATTGCCTTTATTCATTTTCATTTCGGCATGTAACTCCCCTTCACTAATATACGTTGTCGGCACTCTTTTTCCATCAATAAACACCTGACTATCGCCATTGAATCCAGATCCTTTTATCACCAAGTGATGGTCTGTTTTCATAATCGAGTGAATGGTTAGTGGTTCAATTCCAAATTTTATTTCTTCTGTTTTATGCTGTGGAAAGACCGATGCTAATAATTGTTTTCCATAGATTAAATCATACTGAGCTAATTTTAAGTCTGACTGATAATGAAATGTTCCCTTCTCTAAATCATGAATCGCATTCATGATTCCCCCACGTATACCAACAGCATTTAAAATTTCTGTTGCAAGTTGATAAGCAGGTAGCTTTTGGTCATGAAAGGTAAATTCACTTGGATGTTTAACCATCACTGGAACCTCATAATGATCAAACGGATAAAATGTTTCATCATTAATGACAGGCAAATTTGGTAAATGGTCTGAAAATAAAATTAACGTGGTTGGAGTCTGACGTGTTTCTAAGTATTTTAGAAGACGCTTAATTTGATGATCTAGTCGATGTAGTTTGATGCAATAATCTTGTAATGATGCTCTCTCTTCTAATGATAAATCTCCTTCAATTTGAATATCGTGATGTTCATCATAACTCGTTTCATTATACGGTTGATGTGTGCCGGCTGAAATGGCGTATATAAAGCTCTTTTCAAATTGGGATATCGCTTTAATGATGTTATGGATTAAATGTTCGTCGTTCATTTGAGATAAATCGTGATTGACTTCAATGCCTGCCATGTATTCCAGGGGGACGAAGCGATCAAATCCTAAATGTTGATAGGCAATGTGTCGGTTATAAAAATTACCTTCATAGTTATGAATAGCAATGGTTTCAAAGCCAGATTGTGAGAAATGAGTGGCGAGAGATTCAATGTCAGTTGATTTTAAAATGCTATTATGTGGAATCTCACCCGGTCCAAAATAGTCAACATTCATGGATGTTAAGACTTCAAATTCAGTTTTACCGGTCCCTCCACCAAATGTGGGAACAATGAGTTTCCCAAACGGCTCAGTTTTCATTAGATGTCTGATAGTAGGGATTGGATCGATATTAATTGAAAGGTTTTGTAAGGTTAACGGATCAAAGAAGGATTCCATTTGTATCATGATCACATTATGATCTACACTTTGGGGATGATTTTTAAAATACGGCATCAAATCATGAGCCAGGTTGTTCATTTTTTCTTCACTGTAGGAGTCTGGTTTTCTATTTAAATAAGGATATAAGGAATCTGTAATGGAATAGGCAAACCCCATTTGCTCATATAACTCAACTTCTTCAGCGGGTTTTGGTAATTCTTTTTTCTCTGTTTTATAAAAGATATACCCAGCTAAAAAAACGTAGACTGTGCCCATGACGTATTGTAAGGTTGTTGTTTCGAATTGAATTTGAAATAAATCATAACCAATCCAAAATAAGAAGCCTAAAAGAATTAACACCATACTAATCACGAGTGGTGTGAAGTATTGAGAAGACAAACTTAAACCTTCTTTAATTAAAAAGATATCGGAAAACATAAGTGGATAGCCTCTTAATGTCGTGACGATGGTATTGGTGATGGATAATAATAACCAAAAAATAGTGACGATTGTAAAGACAAATACTTTACGTGTCACCATGAAGGATAAGGCTAAGGTTGAGGAGATAATGAGGACGTTTAAGATAAATTCTATTGGTGAGTGTTTCATGAAGTAGAGTGCTTTTTTAATGGATTTAAATTTGATGGTTTCTACCACGATGGTTAATAGAATTGAAAAAATGAGCCAAAAGCTTAATGATTGCATACTATTCCCCCCGAAGACATCTTTTACGATTTAAGATATCATATGTTTTCATGTCAGACAAGGGGACCTTTGTCGAGCAAACAAAAAAGAGCAAAAATTTGCTCTTTTCGTTATTAAAAGGCTAAATCGTATGTTTTATGAAAGCTTAAGACGATTCGCTTATAATCTTCATGTAAGAGATCGAGTGTTGCATTACTTAAAGAAGCGGGAAGCGGGAAAAAGGCTTGGCCAAGTCCACCGCATAATAAGGTATAAGATCTTCTTTTAGCTAGTTTATTATGCTCTAAATAAGATTCGAAACTTTCTTGTGAAATTAAATCTAAGATGGCACGTGCAAGTGGTGATTTCTTTGGTGTTAATTTCAGGTTATATTCGGCTTCTAAAAAGAAAGGAATGGCTTCCTTTGGTACCCCCTCTTTTCCTAAGAAAATTAAACTAGCTAGCAGTGCTGCCTCTTCTTGCTTTTTTTTATTATCTGTCATGATACGGGTACATCTTTTTGCTTCTTCTTTTGCCTCATCGATGGTGTTTGAGCTAAATCCAATGGGAATGGCTGCAATCTGTGTCCATTGACTTAATTGAATGTCTTTTTTTGTCTTTTTAGCGTGTGTCATAAAGTAATCAAAGCGATTGCGATAAAGGGTGTCACTTTCGGATTCTTGTCTTAAGTCTTCAAAGACAAGCTTGGATAATAAAACATCGGCTACCGCCATCATGATTGTAATGCCTTCACTGGAGTTTTTTTGATTTCGTAAGTTATCTCCAATTATGCAACCTAACATATAAGTTCCCCCAATCGATTCTTTTATCGCTTAATTGATACGATTATATCATATTTTAGAATTTTATAGTGATATAATTCCACGATTGAGGTGTAATTCCTGTGGTTAATGAATGATTTTGATGATTTTTCCGCGGACACGGCCCTCATCTAATCGAACTTGATTAATTCTGAAGGCTACCTTCATTCCTTCTTTGACATTAAAATAAGTTGGAACCGGACAAATCGCATCTAAATTTGGGGCGATATTGACAAAACATGCCCAAGATTTAACGTTACGAACAAGTCCATAAACGACGGTTTGGGGTTCAAAATCTTCAATGGTAATGCTTGATTGTGTTTCATATTTTTCAACAGCTTGAACATTAATTTTCATATTATCATTCACCTTTAATAACGAAACAAGAATCGTATCCCCTTCATGATAAATATCCCCCACGGTTGTGTAGTCATTTGAAAAGTCTTGATTACGTAAAATAACTGAAATGCCATCAATCATTAAGTAGGCACCAAAGTAGACAATTTTGGTAATCGTCGCCTCAAATGACTCTCCTTCTTTTAAGCGAGCAATAATGTCGTTTCGACGTTCTTCTTTTATTTCTTTACATGAAGCTAAGTAAACACGTCGTTGTTCGTCATAACTCATGATTTTAAATTGCACTTTCATCCCGATATAATGATTTAAGGTGCTTTTAATTTCATACAATTCGAGTTCTTGACGTGGAATAATGACACGATCCCCCTCAAAATCAAGCCATGCCACGTAATCATTTAATAAGATATCGAATTGAACTAATCGAATAATCCCTTCTAAAATTTCATGATTTGTTGCTAATGGATTGTGTGAAAAATCCTCCATTAATATATCCCCCCTATATGAATCCCCAAGATATGTTTGATATCTTCAACTGTCTTCACATTAAATAAGCTTTCTATCGAGAAAGCGTTTGTATTATCATTTTACCAATAATCTCACAAAAAAGATACTGTCTTTTCATACAATCTCAGCTTAATGTTTCTACAAGTTTCGGCATAAAAAGACCTGATGTCGTATTTTAACATTACCTTATTTCATATTTGGGTGGGTGCTGATTTTTAGATATAAAAATTCAAAGGAAGAGGATTCAGTCCTCACCCTTCTCCTTTAATGATTCAGAATTTTCTTTTTAAAAAACTAGAATTGAAAATTAGACATAAAAAAAGAACACCGAAGGCCATTTCGGTGTTCAACAAGTAAAAAGGATTGTATGATGAGGACATACAAAGTTTTTACTTGTAGTCCGCGAGATATAAGGTCGCGGGTAGAAACTAGTTAACCATATCTTAACAATTATACAAGTAAATTATAACTATTTGGAGTAGGAAATAAACTTAATTATTTCCGGACTTAAATAATAGCACGATTTAAAAATAGTTGCAAGAACTTTTTTTAAGAAAAGTCGAATATTGTCTGACGTTTTTTTGAAAAAAGCTAGGATCCGAGGATAATAGGATTAAAACTAGTTCCGGTTGATTGTAAAAACGAATGAGAATGAGGCTGTTTTCAATGCCACGACTTATCTCTAAGCTTGTGCTTTTTATTTGGTGAACACCTGCTGTATAGAGGGGAAATAACCCTTGATTTGGCCCAATTAATCCTCCCATCAGAGGAAACAGAAATTGTCTTCCATGGGCATGACTCGAAAAAACCAAATCAACGTCATAGGCCTCATACAGCTTTAAATATTCAGGTCGGTGTGACATTAAAATACTAAATGCATCCGGATTCACCTTCGCGTTCAAGGTTTCCTCCATTTCTTGGGTTTTCATTAAATTGGAATCATTGACACCGATTCATTCAATACGCGTCTTCCCTTTTGTAAGTACTATCTTGTTATTTCAAAGCAACACAACGCCTGCTTCCTGGATTTTCGATTCAAAATGGCATACTCATGATTCTCAAAAGGATAAAACGTCAACGTCATTAAACCTGGCATTATTCACTAAATCTCCCGTTATCATAATCAAATCCGGTTTGATTTTTTTTAATTGTTTGAGGACTTGCCCCTCTAAGGAACCGACCTCTTGAATAGGGGGATGTGAGATTTGGATGATCTTTAATTCATATCCGTCTTTTTCTCATGATAATGATTCTCGAATCTCACGATGTAAAGACCAAACATTATCCGAAAAGTTACTAAAAAGTGTGACGATTGTTTTAGTGTTTACATCATAGGAAGACATAAAACTAACGCCAGGATCACTTCCACAAAAATACGGAATGCTCTCCTCTGTTAACCAAATCCCATAGCCATAATGATCTTGATCATTTCCAGCTTGAACACGAAGCATCTCATCTGTCATCTCTTTTGATAAGAGGCGATACCCAAGCAACGCTTCCCAGAAGGCTTCAATATCATCTACCGTTGTAAAAGCACCTCCCGCCCCTGTTCCTTTTACATCAACGCTATAAATATTCGTCACATAGCGTTGCCGTTTTTCATCATACACATAATGATTGGCACAGTTTGCAGGTAGGCAATCTAGCTCATAGTAACCAGTAGAGGGCATCTGAGCGACGTTAAAGACATGCTGTTGTAAATACTCATCAAAAGACTGATGTGTGATGGCTTCAATGATTAAGCCAAGCACCACAAAGCCGGTATTATTGTATTGAAATTTCGCTCCCCGTGGATACATCATAGGTTTGTGAATAAACAAGGGGATTAAATCTTGAGATGACCTAATTTTATAGTTAGGATAATCTGTCCACAACTCATCGTAATCGCTCATAACTGACTCATCAAAGTAATCGGGAATTCCCGAGGTATGAGTCAATAATTCGCGGATCGTAATCGTTGTATCAATTTGTTGCCAATCAATCGTTAGAATCTGTCCGATGGTATCGTCAAAGTGAAGTTTTTTCTGTTCGATCAATTGTAAAATACCGACCGCAACAAAAACTTTACCCGCTGAGGCCGTCGCAAATTTAGTCTCACGTTGATTTTTTCGCTGATTGGCAACATCAGCATAGCCATAAGATTGTTTAAAAAGGATGCTTTTTTCTTTTTTGATTGAAATCGTCCCTCTAAAATTCATGTCAATCCTCCCTTAAAAAAAGAGAGCGAGTGCTCTCTTTATGCATATGGTGATAAATTAAAACAAGGTTGAAGTTCGGCTAAGAAATGTGCAATTAACTCGATAATTTGTTCAACGTCGTTTAAATGACAAACTTCACTTCCTGAATGCATGTAACGAAGTGGGATTGAGATGAGTGCTAATGGGACGCCATCATTTTGAAAATGAATACGATCTCCATCAGTTCCCGTACGTCCGGGTGCCATCTCAAATTGAATCGGCATATTTAAACGGTTGGCGATATTAATCAGGGCATCATTTAGGTGGTTATTAATGATGGATCCATGACATAAAACCGGTCCACCACCGAGTTTAATTTCACCCGTTACTTCCGGATTGGTTCCTGGATAATCGGTTGCAAACGTTACATCGACGATTAAAGCCAGGGCTGGTTTTACCCTTTTAGCTGCCCATACCGCTCCACGCATCGTCGTTTCTTCACCAACTGTGGTGGCACTGTAGACTCCAACGCGTGTTCCTAACTCTTTTGCACGACGCAGTGCTTCAATCACAATAAAAGCCCCTAACCGATTATCAAGTGCTCGTCCGGCTAAGTTGTTGTTTAATAACTCAAGATAATCTGTATCTGCTACAACATAATCACCAGGCGCAATCACTTTAAGTGCTTCTTCTTTTGAAGTTGCGCCTAAATCAATAAATAAGTCTTTTGTTTCTAATGACTTATTTTTAAGAAGGTCATTATTATATCCGACGACTCCACCGATAATGCCATTTTTGGTCAGAATGCGAACTTTTTGTCCGAGATATAAAGCCGGACGAATTCCGCCTACGTTTGTTACTTTAGCTAATCCGTCTGATGTAATCATCGTAATCATCATCCCGATTTCATCGACATGGCCGGCAAGTAAGACTTTAAAGTCATGGTCTTTATTTAAGATGCTCATAACGTTTCCTGTGGTATCCGTTTCAAAACCATCTACGGTGTCTTGCATGTAAGACATAATTTTTTTCTGTAACTCGAATTCTTTGCCAGATGGTGAAGCCGTTTGAATCATTTCATATAAAAAGTGTTTATTCATCATACATCTCCTATTCTAAACGCCTACTTTAAAGCTTCATAATCATCATACTCTACCAGCCCTTTCATGGTGGTTAAAGCCCCCTCTTCTAATTCTTTAACCATTAGACACTCGATGGCAGGTAAATGAACGCTTTTTCCAGGCATAATCCCGTAGTTAACTGCTGTTTGAAATCCTCTTGAACGATAATTTTGTGGATTTCCCTCCACAATCACGGCTTTAAATCCCATTTCTTTGGCTTTAACAAATCCGTATTCAATTAACTCTTTTGAAATATGTTGTCGTTGAAATGACGTTTTCACAGCAACGGGTGCCAAAATTAATAATTCCTGTTCATATTGTCCTTGTAACTGAAATCTTGAAAACATGGCATATCCAATAAGATTATCCTTTGAATCAAGAGCGATTAATTCTAGTTCAGGGATATGGTAACGTTTATGCCTAATTTCTTCGACTAATAATCGAACCATTTTTCCTTCTTCTTCATCATTAGCCTCTGTAAAGACCGTCTCAACTAAATCTAATGAACACGTTAAATAGGCTTCACTGATGGGTTTGATTGTTCTTTTCAAAGATGGGCCCTCCCCTATTTAATTTCCCAAACGATGGTAACCGTGTCACTCGCACTGACATTATCTGGTTGAATATCGATAGCTGCAGCTGAATAAGCAACGCTTTCTTCTAACATCATCTCACGATTTCTATAGACGATATTGCTCCAATCGTAGGTAATGGCTAATATATCATCAAGTCTGACTCCCGCTGCCAAAGCTAAAATATTGGCTTTTTGAGTCGCATCTGCAACCGCATCTTGTAGCAAGAGTTCTTTTAGTTTGGTATCGTCTGTTAATAAAAAGTGGATGGATAGTTCAGGATTGGCTTCACATGCACTGAGTTGTTCTAAAATCATAGCTAAACGATGGGTATCGATTGGGAAACTGAGCTTTAAGTTGTTTCTGACACTGTATCCTTTAAAGACACGAATGTATTCACCTTCTTCGTTTTTGACGCTTTCATAATCAGTATTTACGGAAAAGTTTGTCGTCACTAAATCAGATTTGCTAAATCCAACGTTAGCTAAACACGAACGAAGTTGTTCAAGTCGTGTTCCGGCTAAATTAATCGTTTCATCATAATTTTCTGCTTTCGATTCTAAGTCAAAATCAAGTTGAATGGTATCCGGTGGTAACGAGGCTTGCCCCGTCCCTTTTACGGTTAGTGTTCGTTGCTCCACTTTAATCCCCCCCTGAATCTCAATTTGTTCCTATTATAACACGTTATGGAATAATTTAACATAAAAAGTGATACCTCATTGAATCGAGATATCACGTCTGTTTTAAATGGCTTGATCATCATCAAGTGAATCATTTAGATATTTTTCTTCGAGATAATAACTTCCCCAAGTTACCTCGATTTGAAGATTTGGACATTTGCAAGCAAGCATTGCTGGAATGGGATTAAAGGCTTTCATGAGCTCAGGAAAGATTCCGTCTTGATAATCCTCTACCTTATTCGTGCATAGCGTGCCATTTGTTAAAGGATGTGTTCCGTAATAAACCATATAGTTGACTTGGTAATTTAATTCTTTGAGATTCCAACGATAAAAAGCTTTAATTTGATGCTTAAGATTGGTACTAGAAAACTGCCATGAATCTTCTGCAAGGTTAAAATCGGTTAAAGATAACTTAGAAGCGGGAATATTTTTTCCAAAACCTGACTTTAATTGATATTCTTGCGTACATTTTAACCATTGAATATACGTTTCAATTTCTTCTTTTGGACCTTTGACGCTTACTCTGACATTATTCTCAACCTCACACATCTCACATCACTCCTCAAACATGAAGAAACCCTTTTTCTAGATTATACCATATAAAACTTTTTATTAAAGCGCTTTTATTGTAAAATAAAAAAATAACTAGTGATTGATAAAAGATTTCTTATACTATATTGTATGCTTTTAATTTAAATTTGAATCTTATTTTGTGAAAAAATTCTAATAAGAAACAAACTAAATAAAGGCTCCTTCAAAAAGCAAGAGGTGATAAAAAAAGCCCAAGTTGGATGGAAACTAGGACTTTTAATAGGTCATTCTTTACATGATATTCATCGAGATGAGTCTTTAGTCTTCATTCTTAGGCACGTCGAGATGAAAAATCCCGATTTTTTTGTAATTCTCAATTTTATATTGAATCATCTCGAGACTGCCATTTAATTTTGCGATTTCTGATGGAGTGCAGCCCAAATCGCAGAAGCAATCAGTATTATTGAGGCTAAGGGACTTCGACCTCTTTCAGTGATACAACCTCAGTATCATATGCTCGACCGTTACATCGAAGATGAAATCATGGATCTTTGTGAACGATACGGTATTGGAATTGTGCCTTTCAGTCCGCTAGCTCAAGGTTTATTAACGGGGAAATATCGTAAAAGTGAGCCTATTCCTCAGGATTCGCGTGCAACGCTTAAATATAATCAAGTAAATGCTATGTTAACAGACGATAACTTAGAAAAAGTTGAAGCTCTTCTTCAAATCGCTCATGAACTCAGTATTTCCTTACCCGTCTTATCTCTGGCTTGGATTCTACGACGTCTATGTATTAGTGGAGTGATTACTGGGGCTTCAAAACCAGAACAAATTGAGAAAAATGTCCAAGCTAGCGCCATCACACTATCAGAGGATCTATTAAATCGAATCGATCATATCATCGGCTATACCCCATTGATTAGAAGAATTGGATAAAATAATTCATCAGTTAAAGAGACACCTTGGGTCTTAGGATAAGGTGACATTAATCTCCTTTTGATAGAACATCCAAGAGACTATATTAGATCAAAAATCTCATTTAAAGATAAAAGGGAAACTATCCATTCTGACGGTTTCCCTTTTATCTTTTTTATTTAGCTGTTTAATCGTTTGTCTAAATGACGTTTATAAATGGGGCTGTTTTCATAGAAAAAGGTAAACCAACCGTAATTGAGGAAGAATAAAAACCAAAGGTATTCTTCTGTTACAAACCCTTTTAACCCAATTAATGCAAGTAGCCCTAGAAAACCAAGGTATTTATGTTTGCTATAAATCATTCCAATTCCCCTCTCCTCGTTCTTACTTTTATTATATGTGAACGGGGAGAGGATAATCTCTTTTTATAGCTTAATTGAATATTTTAACTCCGGTCTTCCGACATTTCCAGTCGTTGCTTGAACATGTAATTTATCTTGACTCTCTAAGTAATCCATATATTTTTTGATGGTGACATTGCTGATTTTTGTTTCATTAGCAATCTCGCGTAACGTCCAAATGCGATCGGGATGTTCTTTTAAAAAGAGTGTAATTTTTTCTAGGGTTCGTTTATTTAATCCTTTCGGTAACTCTTCAACCTGTTGAGACAATGAAGCTTTCATAAAAGCATCGATTTCTTTTTGTGTCATTGATTTTTGATTTAACAGTAACCCTTTTTTACTTTGATATTTTTTATAAGCTTCTTCAAATCGAATAGATTCAAAAGGTTTAACTAAGTAATCAATCGCTCCATAGGCAAATGCTTGTTTAAGTTCCATTGAACTATTAGCAGCAGTGACCATAATGACATCCACCGTATATTCTTTTTCACGTATTGTTTTAAGAATCTCTAGACCGCTTTTTTTCGGAAGAAAGACATCCATAATAATGAGGTCAATTTTTTGTGCTTCTAAGTAGGATAAGACCTCTTCTTCATACATAACAGGACCAAAGATTTCTATCTGTCTAAATTGTTGTAAATAACGTTTATTAATTAAGGCAACCATTGGGTCATCTTCTACAATTAATACTTTATCCATCATACTCTCCCTTATTAATCATAATTACGAATATTTTTTCTTCATCAAAATCTTCAATTTCAATTGTACCATGATATAATTCAACTCGATTTTTGACAAGAAAAAGACCGATACCACGATGTTCACCCTTCGTAGAAATACCGGATTCAAATAGTTTATCTTTAAACGCTGGATTAATTTTTTCACCGTTATCTCTCACTTGAATTTCAAGGGAAGTCTCATCCTCGTACAACGAAATTTCGACTTTTTTCGAAGAGGTTTCTAAAGAGGAACACGCCTCAAAGGCATTTTCGAGTAAATTTCCAATAATGGTCACCAGATCATAAGCCGTAATGCGTTGATGAGTGGGATATAAAAAGGACTCTTCGGTTAAGGTAAACTCGATTTGACGTTCTTTCGCAACTAATGACCGACTCATAAGTAAAGCTCTAATCAGAGGATCCTCAATCGAATGAAACTTCACTTCAGTTTCCGCCCGAGTTTGTTGAAGGGTTAAAATATATGATTTTGCCTCCTCCACTTTATCGAGTTGAATTAAACCCAAGATGACATGTAAATTATTCTTGAATTCATGAATGGTCACTCTTAAATTTTTAATGACTTCATCAATCCCAGTGATTTCTTTTGCGATATCGTGGATATTGTTTCGATCCATTAACGTAATGACGCTTCCTAAGTATACTTCATTTTGAAAGAGATGATGAAGATTTATAAAGAGTCTTTTATCTTGGATAATGAATTCTTTCATCGTAAAGTCGGTATAAGAATCGATGTAAGGGTCTAGACGTTGAATTAAGCTAGTGACATTAAAATCTGGAATCATCATATTACAACGGTTATTGAGTTCAATCACGTGTTGCGAAGCATCTAAGGCGATAATACCATCTGCTACACTTTCAATGATAATCTTTTTTTGACGGTATAGCCTTGCAATTTCTTCAGGCTCCATATTAAGCATGCGTTTTTGAATGCTTGATGAAAAGAATTTAGCCCCAATTCCTGCCAATCCAATCACGCTTAGACAAAGTAAAACATAATTACGCATGATGTCGGTATTAGCCACCGTGATATCACGATAATATTTTCCAACCATGACAAAACCGATTTGCTGTTGTTCATCAAAAATAGGCTCAAACCATCTGAGCGTCTTCCCTTGAGATCCCTCCATAATAGAAAAGTATCTTTCACCAGTGGCTAATACTTTTTGTTTATCAGAGCCGACATAGACTTGGCCAATTTGACTTTCATCTAAGTGGGAGTATTTGATTCCATTCATATCTGCTACGACGATTAAATCCACATTATTCAAGTTTTCAATAAAATCTAACGTATACTTTTGAATGCTACCATCATTGTCATGAGTGATTAATTTCTCTTTAATGAGGACACTATGTGCCATACTAAATCCAGTTTCTTGAAGAGACATTTTGATCTTTTCATCAAAGTCGTGTAACTTAGAATTAAGAAAAATAAGATATGAAATAATTAAGGGAATGGACGTTATACTAAGTGTCCATAAAATGATTTTAGTTTTAAACGTTCATTGCTTTTTCATGACATCATCACACTCGCTATGAAATTTTATCTTTTATTATCCTTTGAGGATTCAGACTTTAATATTCACAAAAAAAAGCATATTGTCACATCACGTGTGACAATATACTTTGAATGATTAGGCAATGCTATTTTTGCATGTTCCTTCATTTAAATAATCTCTTAAATTCTCATAAGAATATTCGATCATGTTTGTTAACGCCTCATCGGTATATGATCCGATATGTGGTGTCACTAAAATACGAGGATAAAGGTCAATTAATTTTTGGAATGAAGGATTTTCTAAAGCAGCGCCTTTGAAATCTTTAAAGAAGACAGCAGATTCCCCTTCTAAAACATCCGTACCAAATCCACCTAATTTATTAGATTCAACTGCTTTGATAATCGCATCGATATCTTGAATCTCACCACGAGCCGTATTAATTAAAATGGCTCCATCTTTCATTTTAGCGATAAACTCTTCATTAATCATATGATAGTTTACCCCTTTAATATATGGCATATGAACTGAGATCACATCAGACTCTGCTAAGACGGCATCTAAATCTTTAAATTCAACGATTTCTTTTGCCACGTCACTTTGGAACACATCATAAGCAATCACATTAGCTCCTAACCCTTTGAATAATTGAGCTGTCGTTAAACCGATTTTTCCTGCTCCAATAATTCCTACGGTACAGTTACGAACCTCTTTACTGAACATGAATGGATCAATCGTAAAGTTTGTTTGACTTGTACGATTAACCGTATATGCTGTATGACGTAATAACATCATTGATAAAGAAACAGCTAACTCACTAATAGCATTTGGTGAGTAACCTGGCACGCGAGCACATTTTAACTCTAAGTCTTTAACCGCATCTAAATCAACATGATCAAATCCTACCGTACGAGTTAAGAGGTATTCTAATCCATTTGCTTTTAATAATTCTAAGTTTTGACGATCTGCTTTACAGTTCCCGCGAACCATGATTGCTTCAGCTCCAATGGCTTCTTTCACATTTTCATGATTTAGTCCAAGTGTTACTAATTTAAGATCATATCCAAATTTTTTATTGATTTCATGGAAGAAAGGAACTTCAGTTTCTCGTACTCCATAACATACTAATTTAGTCATTTTCATCTTCTCCTTTTTGGGTATTAAGGTTAAATAATCAAATCTCTCTTAGAATAATCCTAGTGTTTTAATTAGCTCTAACACCACGATCCAAATTGGCATGGCGATAACGGCAACGACTGTTGATAGTAATGAACAGTTTGAGGTAAATAATGCTTCACGGTCATAGTTAATGGCATAGGCTGCTGCGACTGTTGCTGTTGGTGCTGCCATCATGATGACTGTTGTTGCCATCCCTTCAAATGAAACTGGAAGAATTCCAAATTGATTGACAAGAACTAATAAAACTAAGTTAATGACTGGAATGAATAAAACTTTAATGAAACTATATCCCCATGCATCTTTTTGAGAGATAGCATCTTTGAATGGAACTTCTGCTAAAGTGGCCCCAATTGAAATCCAAGCAAGTGGTGACGCTAATGCTTTTAAATAATCTAGTGCTTTATAGAACCAAGGTAACGTTTGATCAAGACGTAAGAAGGCATATTGTTTAACCTCTCCGTTCACTGTGACGTTAACTTGAGGCAGCATGTCTTGGCATAACCAGATAAATAATCCGAAGAAGGTTGCTAAGATAATTGGATTTAAGAAGATTTCTTTCATATTTTTCTTGAAGTTTTCTTTATCCATTTTTGTTCCTGACATTTTAATAAAAGCGTAAGAGTATAAGAATACTCGGTAAGCAATATTAAAGATGTTAGAATACATTGTTCCAACGGCTCCGTAAACTGCGGTTACAATCGGTGTTCCGAAGAAAGTCGTCGAACCAAAGATTGTTAAAACGCGATAAACATCTTGCTTATCCCCTTTAACTTTTGCAAACATGATTTTTGTTAATGGAATTAAGATTAGATAAATGGCAAATCCCCATACTAACATGCTCATCCCTTGTTTCAATTGTTCACCGTTGATATCTTTCATAAAAGAAGTGAAGGCTAACGCGGGTAAAGAGACAGTTAAGACAACCTTTGTTAACATTTTAGAAGCGGTTGAATTAATCATGTTTCGTTTTCGTAAATAAAATCCTAAAAGGATAATTGAAACTGATGAGAAAATAGCACCTAAAATGGCGTTATCGCTTAATGTGCTTTTGATGATTTCTAACATACGTCTACTCCTTTATATATCGTTTTACTTTTTAAGCCTTTGTTTATTTGCTCACAAACATTGTATAAGTTTCGACAAGGTTCTACAATTTGTTGAAGTTTTTTAATAATTATTGAAGTTATTTAAGTGAATTTTTTAACAATCTGATGTATAATTTGTTTTTTTTATAGTCTACATTCATAAAAAAATCCCTTCTGACTTACCATCAGAAGGGATTTTTAATTCAATGCAACCACTGCATAACAGATTTGATAATCTTGATTAACGTTTTTAAATTGTTCAATTTCAAACAAAGGATTCATGAGATACTCATTAATTGGATCTTCAATATCTGCTAAATCGATTAAACTTAACTCAAAGGGAGTAAAAAGGTATAATTTAAGCCTTTGTGCTGTTTCAATTTGTGAGAGTTGATTTAATGTTTGGGTGACAATAGTCGAGACTAATTCAGTTTCTGTCGTCTCACCCGTAAGCAAAAATAGACTGGAATGGTGACTTTTTAACGTTGATAACAGGTTGCTTTGATTTAATAAGTAAATCAAAAGATTTAAATTCAATTTCTTTGAAGACGTTAGCTCTTCAAACTTAATAATAGTTGGAAAAATGGATAAATGCTCTGATAAATGACCGGTAAAGATTAAAATATCTTTAGTTTGAAGTATGGAATAGATTCGCTGTTCGAGCTCAAATGTGATTTCTTTTAATAATAGGATCCGTTGAGTCGCTTTTGATAACGGCAGATTTGAAATTTCACTTAAGCAGTTTAAATCGAGATAAATCAGTTCAATGAAGTGATCAGCAATCCGATAATATCGCTTTTTCTCTTGTTTTATTTCTTTTGTGACGAACATTTCAGTTGCCTTAATGGTTAACTCCTCTTCTTTAATAAAGGAAATAATTTGAATTTTATTCATCTGTCTCACCCTAATTCATCAAATGATATCCATATTTTAACACGAAATACACATTCGTGCTCACTTTGAATGAAATATAGTGAAACAATTGGTTTGAAGGACAAAAATGAGAAAAGAAAGATTCTTTTAAATATGAGAAGACAAATGACAGGAAGAGATTAGATTATTTTAGCGAAACAGTGAAAAAGTGCCCGATTTCCTCGGAATTATCTTAAAAATATTAACTTTTCTCTCACATGATTTTAGATTAGTTATTTCAGGTGATTATACTCTTCATCGCTCACAGGTTCACACCATTCATTTGAGCTACCTTCTGCGGGAATTTCGACTGCAAGGTGAGAGAACCAACTATCGGGTGCTGCGCCGTGCCAATGTTTAACTCCGGCTGGGATTTGGATCACGTCGCCAGGATGCAATTCTCTTGGGGCTTCACCAAATGCTTGATAATAGCCACGTCCCGATGTGACTAATAGAATTTGCCCTCCTTTATGATGAATGTGCCAATTATTACGACATCCTGGTTCAAAGGTCACATTTCCAATAGGAACCCCTTCTGTTGTTAGCATGTTTAAATAGGCTTTGCCAATAAAATATTGACTAAACATTTCGGGAAGTGGATTTCCCATTTCAAAAATCATGTTATCTTGATTCATTTAAATGCCTCCTTTTATTTTGACGCTTGTTGGATACAGCGAATCGCATTTAAACTTCGTGGATATCCAATGAACGGTAAACAGACTGAGACAATATCAATTAGAAATAGTTTATCATTTCCAATCCTCATATTTGCAACAGCATGGCTCGTTAATTGAGGTTCACAACCTCCAAGGGCTGCTAAAAAACAGAAGGTCAGCATTTCACGTTGTTTTAAATCTAAGACACGTCGTGTGTAATAATCTCCAAAGCAGTTAGTTGCTAACCAGTAATTGATATGTTTCGTTTCCGCGGGTCCTGATTTGTAAAATTCAGACATATGATTGCCGAAAATCTCAACTTGTGCTTCAATTCCTTTTTATAGGCGGGTTTTAGGTGTTGTTGTCTTTGCACTTGCTAAAGGTAATGAAATATTTGAAAGCTCGAATATTTCATTTGTGGCATGTAAAAATGGATAAACACGCCCCATTCCAACATAGGGTACGGCTTGATACACGATTTCTTTGACGACTTCAGGCGTCACACCTAAATTTAAGGCTGCCAATAGCATAATTTTAAATTCATCAATCGCATGGCATCCAATTAATGAAGCCAATATAGCCATCATCCGTGTCTGATCATCTAATTTCGTTTGATTGATCACCTCATCGAAGGCAAAGTTATTAAAAATCTCTACCAAGTCTGCATCTGTTTTAGCTAGATTAGATTCGAAATTTGGAAACATTTTTTCATGATATTCTTTGGCAAAGTCTGAAATAGCCATCTTATTTCCTCCTATACCCATCTGCGTAGTAAGTCATCACAAGTTGAAACGTTTGAACCGATAATTGCTAAACCTTTTTCAAGATAAGCATCCTGACAAATTTGAATTAAATCGGATTCACTATGCCCCATTCCACTACCTTCGTGTGTACAAAAAGGTTTGATATGTTTATCTTTTAAGTTTTGTTCCTCTAAAAAGGTAAACACATGCATCGGCATCGTCCCCCAATAATTTGGGTAGCCAATATAAATCGTCTCATATCCTTCAAGATTTGGAAGCGGTGTTGCAATTAGGGGGCGCTTATTTTCATTTAAATCTTGTTTCGCCTGTTGAATACACGTATCGTAATCATCAGCATACGGTATGACTGGTTTGATTTCATATAAATCGCCTCCGATGAGGTTTTGAATTTTTTTTGCTACGATTTTAGTATTTCCTTTTTCTAAATGGCGAATTTGTCCCGCGACATAGTTTTCACCTTTACGTGAAAAATACGCAATTAATGTTTTCCCCATCATTCATTCCTCCTCTAGTATCCTATCAATCTATAACCTTATCTGATGAATAGGATATGATTACTGTAACACTTGGAGTAAACTTCAATGCAAGACCTAAAATAAACAATAATTAAACATATCCTATCTTTATGCTAGTCATGGCTGGCTTAAGTTTTTTATCGTCTATGGAAATAAGAGGCTGTTACTCCTCTAGCAAACCATTGACGTTTAAAATGTTTTTAATAGACGTTTGACTTGGAGAAACACCAGTCGCGTCGATTGGCTTTTGAATGGATGATCATGAAGAAAGATTAAGAAGTAAGGTCTTGATACAAGATCATGATCTCATTCATTTAGGCTTTTCCTCTTTCTCTTCTTAAATGGCTCCCACAATTTTATGAGGCTGATATAATTCTTCTAAATAAGCGATATCGTGATGAGTTAACTTTACGTTAAAGGCTCCGACTGCATCATCAAAGTATTTTTCTTTTGTGGCACCGATAATGGGTGATGCGACACCTTTTGCTAGTTGCCAAGCAAGCGCAATTTGAGTCATACTTGCTTCATGTTGTTGTGCAAGTTCATGGACACGTAGGACAATTTCATGATCTTTTTCTGCAGTCGAATCATATTTTGAAACAGCTATTTTATCAGTTTGACTACGCAAGCTGTCGCTTTTCCACTCTAAACGACTTAATCTTCCCGCTGCCAGTGGACTATACGGTGTGAGTGAAACATTCATCTGCTTACAAATTGGAATTAGTTCATGTTCATCTTCTCGGTAGAGTAAATTGTAATGATTTTGCATCGATTGAAATTTTGCCCAGTTATTTTTTTCTGCTACAAGTTGTAAGTTATGAAATTGATAGCCATACATGGCAGAAGCGCCAATAGCACGCACTTTACCTGATGTTACAAGTTCATTTAAAGCTTCCATTGTTTCTTCCATTGGTGTTTCATAATCAAAACGATGAATGAGATATAAATCTAAATAATCAGTGCCTAAACGTTTTAATGTGCCGTCAATTTCACGGTGAATGGCCTCTTTCTTCAAGTGCCCCTCATTAAAATAAACTTTTGAGGCTAAGACAACTTGATCACGTGGGACATTATGTTTGATGGCACATCCGAGATATTCCTCGCTTGTTCCGGCAGAATAAACATTTGCTGTATCAAAGAAATTAATTCCTAAATCGAGTGCACGCTTCACCAAGTTTTCACTTTCTTCTTTATTTAACGTCCACGAATGAAAATTAGTATTGGAATCCCCAAAACTCATGCATCCTGCACAAAGACGTGAAATCGTAATATCGGTAGTTCCTAATTTTGTATATTCCATTATCGTTTTCCTCCCATTTGTCTTTTTGTGTTTCTAAGTGGATTATACGTCTTGGAGTTCACTTCAAGTCAAGCTATCAAGTGAACTTTAGTTGAGCTTTTCTCATCGTTTTTTCTAAATTGACTTTATTCAGTTCATGAACTCCTCATGATGAAATGTTTTCTGTGACAAGTTACCGCATGAAATGAATGATTCTGGTTTGATTTTTAAATAGAGATCATTGTTATTTAATGAAGGGAGATTTTGAATTTGTTGACAACTCAACAAGTTCGTGTTAAATTTTTGTTTGTTGATAAATCAACAAATTTGTTTAGTTGAATTGAAAGGAAATAACGATGAAAAAATTATTTGTAGTCACAAATGTTATCATGCTAACGTTTATATTGATTTTTGATATGTTTTACATGGCTAGTAACGGATTATTAGTTAAGGCGATTGCCAGTCTTCTGTTTGTTGTCACAGGACTAATTAATCTGATGTATTGCATTAAAAATAAGGAGAATTTAAAATTTCCAATCTGGATGATCATTGCGTTAACGATTGCGATGTTAGGAGATATTCTCATTAACCTTAATTTCTATTTGGGAACCATCGTCTTTGGACTAGGTCATGTTTTTTATTTTGCCTCTTATTGTATGTTAGATAAAATGAACCGTAAAGATTTCCTATGGGGGATGATGATTTCACTCATTTCCTTAATGGTGATTTTCTTTACTCCATTTTTGAATTTTGGAGGGGCTTTAATGCAAGGTGTTTGTGGTGTCTACGCGGTCATCATTTCATTTATGTTAGGTAAAGCCATTTCAAATTCACTTCGACAAACGAACATGACAAATCTTATCATTGTAATCGGAAGTCTTTTATTCTTCATTTCAGATTTCATGCTCATGTTAAAGTCATTTGCAGATCTTCCAGTAGCCGGTTATTTATGTCTTGGGACCTATTATCCGGCACAGTTTTTACTTGCATTTTCTCTATTTGTTTATCCTTCTACTTCTATGAAGTTCTTAAATCACAAAAAAGGGACGATGTCTTTACAAACGTCTTATCAAAAGTTAAAGGTAGGATATGATTATGATTGATCTGATTGAACGATTCGAGGCATTTACAACATCTGTCACCAAGGCGTATAAGTGTATCCAAAAAATCAAGCTTACTGAAACAGAACGTATGGGATTAAAAGCTAGCCATGTGATGTATCTCTACTATCTCGGTAAAAATCCAGAAGGACTAACAGCGACTCAGCTATGTAAACTTTGTATAGAAGATAAGGCGGCTGTCTCAAGAACGATGGTGGACTTAACTGAAAAAGGATTAGTCAAGCCGGTTGAGATCAATTCAGGACGCAAATATCGTACCAAAATGGTGCTAACAGCAGAAGGTAATGAGATAAATAAACAATTGAATCAGGTGATAGCAGAGGCTGTTAGCCAAGCTTCTAGTAACCTTAGCGAGACTGAACGTGAACATTTCTATCACGTATTCTTCCAGATTACAGATCATCTTGAAATGATTTGTGATTCATTACAACAGAAATAAATGGCCTAAAAAACAGCTCCAAATGGAGCTGTTTTTTTTTATTTTAGCCTATCATTTAATGACATGTTTGATATGACGATTAAAACCAATCTGAGCGATACCAATCTGTTATAGACACTTTTTCATCCAGTGTCCTAATTTTTTCTAGTTCATCCTTTGATAGGTTAAAGTCAAAAATAGAAAGATTCTCTTTCAATCTGTGTTCACTGGTTGTTTTTGGAATGGCTGATACCCCATTCTGGATTAGAAAACGGAGTGCAATCTGTGCCGGTGTTTTATGATATTGCTCTGCGAGTTCTACAAGAATCGGTTCGTTGAGTAAATTCTTTTTCCCATTAGCCAAAGGACTCCATGCTTGCATCTTAGTTCCATGCTTTTCAAGTTCTACTTGTAACTCATGTTGTGTGAAATAAACATGGGACTCCATTTGATTGACAGCTGGAATCACGCCACACGTTTCAATAAATTCACGGTAGCACTTCTGATTAAAATTTGAAATTCCAATGGCTCTTGCTTTTCCACTTTGATAGGCTTCTTTGATCGCTTGATACATCTCATACGATTCAACATAAGGTTCATGAAATAACAATAGATCAACATAATCAAGTTGTAATTTTTTTAATGAATCGTCAATATCTCTTTTCGCTTTTTCATAACTATTGCTACTACGACATAGCTTTGTGGTGATAAATAGCTCGTTTCTGTCAATACCACTTTTGATAATCGCTTGTCCGACTGTCTCTTCATTATGATACATTCTTGCTGTATCAATTAAGCGATAGCCGACTTCAATCGCCTTCTTGATAACTTCAATCCCGCTATCTCCCTGTAGATTAACGGTTCCAAGTCCTAATAGTGGCATTCGTACTCCATTATTTAGCTCAATATATTCCATGACTCTCTCCTTTTCATCTATCCATTAAAGCACTTATCAGACATTAACATTATGTCCTACAAGTGCGAATCATTACATACTTTCTTTAAAAATAGTTGAAATTTCTTCAGGTGTTAGCGTTTTGTATCCACCTGGAAGAATAATTGTTGAATGAACAAGTCCTTCTAGCATCTCGTCTGTCACACCAAGATCCGTGATATTCATCACTAGACCAAGTTCTTTCATCCAGTTTTCCATTGCATTAAGTCCTTCTGCTGCGACTTGTTCCTTTGTTTTTCCTTCTACTTTAACATCCCACACGTTAGTCGCAAATCTGACAAACTTATCGAGTCCATATGGCATGATATATCGATAATAGGCTAAAGATACAGCTGATAACGTCATTCCATGAGTGGCATCGGTATAAGCCCCAACCGCTTGCCCAAGCATATGAACCATCCAGTCGGTTGATTTTCCTTTAGCCACTAACGTATTGAGTGCCCATGTTGACGTCCACATAATGTTACTTCTTGCTTCGTAATTATTTGGATCTTGAATGGCGATACGACTTGAATGAATTAACGATTTCATTAAACCTTCACTGATATAATCACTTGTATTGTCATCAGCTCCTGAGAAATACTGTTCACAAATATGATTCATAATATCATAGAAACCTGCCACCATTTGTGTTTTTGGAAGTGTTAAGGTATAGTTTGGATTTAAGATTGAGAATTTCGGATTAACATTTTCACCAAAGACATGACCAATCTTTAGTTTTTGTTCATGATTTGTAATAACAGTTCCACCATTCATTTCAGAACCTGTTCCAACCATTGTTAAAACGCATCCAACCGGTACGATTTCACAGCTCACATCTTCAAAACGGATAAAGTATTTATCCCATGGATCTTCATCACAGTGAATCGAAACCGAGACCGCTTTGGCATAGTCACATACTGAACCCCCACCGACAGCTAAAATTAAATCTACTTTATGATCTCTTGTGATGGCTACACCCTCGCGAAGTTTTTCAATCGTTGGATTTGGCATAACCCCTGGTATTTCTGCAATATTTTTTCCACTATCCTTTAAAATATTAATGACCTCATCATAAATACCATTTTTCTTAATTGATCCACCACCGTAGACAAGTAAAATATTTGAACCATAGTTCTCAAGCTCAGTACTTAGATTATGAAGTGATTGATCTCCAAAATACAGTTTGGTTGGGTTACAATATGTAAAGTTTCCTAATATTATTTCTCCTTCTTTCTTTTTAAATTTGATGAGCGACTCATCAATTGAAATCTATTCTAATTATTATCTTCGTTGTTTTGGTGAATTTATTTCAAATTTGTCTTAAAAAAGTTTTCTAACTTATCAAATGGAATTCGATCCACTCGATCATATAAATCAATATGTTCAGCATCTTTTACGACATAGAGTTCTTTTGGTTCTAAGGCTTTCTCATAGATCATTTCTGAGAAGAATTTAGAATGTGCACAATCTCCGATCACTAACAGAATTGGTCTTGGAGAGATTTCATGAACAAAGGCTGTTAAATCGGTATTTAAGAAAGCTAAATCACTGGTTGTCGTAAAGCTACCTCTTGCGTTTGGATGATGCCCTCTTTTGGTGGCATAGAATCTAAACCATTCTGCCGTCGGCTCTTGCAGATTTGCTGGTACGACCTCTAAGGCTTCTTCTGGGAAAAATGGAATGTATTCTGGAGATCCTTTCTCAAAATCTTCCCATCTCTTCAACGATAATTTTTGCTTCGTCTCTTCTAATTGCTGCTTATCTAACATGTCACGTACTGCTGATGTCATGACATACATACTGCAGGTTGCGATTGCTTTAATTCTAGTATCGACCTGTGCAGCAGATAACGCAAATCCACCTGATCCACAGATTCCAATGGCACCGATCTTTTCACGGTCCACATACGAAAGTTTAGTTCCAAGAAAATCGACTGCTGCGCTGAAATTTTCGGTGAAAATTTCAGGTGATGAGACATTTCTAGGTTCTCCTGCTGATTCGCCCATAAAGGATTGATCAAAAGTTAGCACAACAAATCCTCTCTTTGCTAGTTCATTGGCATACACACAAGGACCTTGTTCTTTAACACCACCATAAGGAGCTCCAACAATCAGAGCTGGATGTTTCTTGCTTAAATCAAGATTTTTCGCTTTATAAACATCTGCAGCAATCGCTAGACCATAACGATTATTGTATCTAACGTGCTCTCTTTCAACTTGTTCACTTAATTTTGCAATATAATGACAGGCCATTAGTGATTCCTCCTACTTTTCTATCCAGTCATCGCTATCAACAACTTAAATGATCAGAGACTTAACAGGGTGATTAGTTAATCCACATCTCAGTATTTGGATGACTTTATGATTACTATAACACTTAAAGTTAACTCTAAGACAAGAGGTGTTTTTAAAATAAATAAAAAATCAAGCCGTCTCATTACGACCTGATTTTCTCGATTTAATCTTCAAATGTTTTAGTGATTTCTTTTAGGTATTGAATGATTGGGAGATGTTGTGGGCACATGCGCTCACACTTTTTACAACCAATACAGTCTGATGCTTTGCCATGTGTTTGGGTGTAATTAAGATAAGCTTCTTTTTGCGTGGTATCACTGTTATAAAGTATGAAATACGATGGAATGGCAATCTTTTTCGGGCATCCTTCCACACAATACTGACAATTCGTACAGGGGATGAAGTCTTGGTTTTGAATGATTTGAGTGGCAGTCTCAACAATTTTAAATTCTTCCTCATTAAAGGGCACGAAGTTTTGCATGTAGGCTGTGTTATCTAACAATTGTTCCAGATTTGACATCCCACTTAGTACCATCATCACGTTAGGAAGACTTGCCGCATATCTAATAGCCCATGATGCCACTGAATTCTGTGGATTAACTCCTTTAAACAACGCTTCAACCGGTTTTGGAACTTGGGCCAATGTCCCACCTTTAATCGGCTCCATCACAATAATCTCTTTTTGATGTTTAAGTGCGACCTCAAAACATTTACGTGATTGAATCTGTTCATCTTCTCAATCGAGATAATTGATTTGGAGCTGGACAAAGTCCATTGGTTCTATAATATGGTTCTATAATATTTGGTGTTGCTGATTAAGCAGCACTTTTTTCATGGCATCAAA
>NZ_CALIOS010000147.1:0-81510 GCF_938044715.1 uncultured Turicibacter sp. | reverse complement strand
ATTGATAAAATCAAAAATTTAAAAATCGAAATGATTTGTAATGGACATGGCCCTGTGCTTGATACTCGCATTGATGAAATCATTAATACATACAAAACATGGTCAACGGCACCACAAAAAGCCCATCATAAAAAAGTAGTCGTCCCTTATGTATCAGCTTATGGTTATACTGGGGAACTTGCCGAAGCTATCGTCAAAGGAATCCAAGAAGTAGACCCATCTATCGACGTTGTAATGTATAACTTAGATATCTTAAATTATCCACAGAAAAAAGATGAAATCTTAGCAGCATTCGCTGATGCAGATGGGATTTTATTCGGAACATGTACAATCAATGGAGACGCACTTCCTATCATTTGGGACTTAGCAATCAATTTAAATCCAATCGTTCACGGTGGAAAAGTGGTATCATGCTTTGGATCTTATGGTTGGAGCGGTGAAGGTGTGGATAATATTATGGACCGTCTACATCAATTACGTATGAAAGTATTAGATGGATTCAAAATTAAATTCCGTGCATCGGATCGCGAAACAAAAGATGCTATCGATTATGGTAAATTATTTGCTAAATGCTTAATCGAAGGAAAAGTTCCTGCTCGAAAAAAAGCCGGAGCTACAAATACAGAAGACTTAAATCCAAGTGGAAAAGTTGTTTTATGGCGTTGCGTCATCTGTGGAGAAGTTTATCCTGGTGTATTACCTCCTGAAGTTTGTCCTGCTTGTGGAGTTGGTGCTGACTTATTCGAGCAATATGAAGAAGAAGTTATCACATTCAATTCAACTAAAGAAGAAAACTTCGTTATCGTTGGTAGTGGTGTAGCAGCAGTAAGTGCTGCAAATGCAATCCGTGCTCGTAATGAGGTAGCATCTATTACATTAATCAGTAAAGAGGCAAGCTATCCATACTACCGCCCTGCTTTATCTGATTTAATTGTTAAAGATGTACCGACTGAAGAATTCTACTTAAATCCTGAAGCGTATTACGCTGAAAAAAATATCACATTAAAATTAAGTACAACTGTTGAGTCATTAGATGCTACTAACAAATCACTTGTATTATCTGATGGAATTACAATGTCTTACGATAAATTAATCTTAGCAACTGGATCATCTAACTTTATCCCACCTATCAAAGGAGCAAATGCAGAAGGTGTGTTCAGCATTAAAGATAAAGAAGATGCATTAGCGTTACGTGAATACGCTAAAGGAAAATCTAAAGCTGTTATTATTGGTGGTGGAGTTTTAGGACTTGAAGCAGCTGATGCGTTACAAGAACTTGGATTACAAATCACAGTTATTGAAGCAGCCCCACGCATTATGCCACGTCAATTAGAAGAATCTGCATCAGCATTCATGCAAAATATTTTAGCTACTAAAAACATTAACCTAATTACTGAAGCATCTGCTCAAGAAATTGTAGCAAACAGCAATAAAGTAACAGGTGTTAAAGTTAACAATGAATTAATTGAAGCAGATTTAGTCGTTATCAGCGTTGGAGTTCGTGCAAATACAGGGTTAGCTGTGTCTGCTAACATTACTGTTGATCGTGGAATCGTTGTTAACGAAAACATGCAAACATCAGTTGCTGACATTTATGCTTGTGGTGATGTAGCACAGTTTGAAGGTATTTCAACAAACCTTTGGGCCCCAGCCATTGAACAAGGTAAAGTTGCCGGTACTAATGCTGTTGGTGATGTGGCAACATTCGCTAATCAAGTTGAACCATTATCATTAATTGCCTTTGATACAGAAATGTTCTCAGTGGGAACATATCCAACAGAAAACATGGAATCTTACCAAGTGATGATGGATTCAAATCCAGCAACAGGATTATTCAAAAAATTATACTTCAAAGATAATCACTTAGTTTATGGTGTCTTATTCAAAGATATCTCTAAAGCAAATGTTGTATTAAATGGAGTTCGTCAAGGTCATGACTATCAGACAGTGATGAGCAAAATGTTTAACTAATAAATAAAAAGACTCTAGAACCTCATCGTCCTAGAGTCTTTTTATTACTATTTATTGATGCAGTATAGTGACTTATTATTTTTCATCAATTTTTCTTAAAATCCTAATATAATTTTTTAATATATCCTCACCTTGACATAATAATCTGAAATTTATTTTACCCCACCGTACAATTCCTTTTTTCTTTAGTCATTATAAATGTTAGTAAACTTCATTTAAAAATTTTAATAATAAAAAAAGAGCCGCTTGGCTCTTTTTTTATTATTAAAATTTGCTTTCATAGTCATAGATTGTACGTAAAATAGCTTCCATATCATGTACCATTGGCATTCTTGGATTAGCTGGTGTACATTGGTCCTCGTAAGCATTCATTGCCATACGATGTACTGATTCTTCCCAAGCATCAGCATCAATTCCTTGAGATTTAATATTACAAGGAACTCCAACTTTTTTACATAACTCTTCGCAGGCATCTGCAAACATCTCTACCCCTTCAGCTGGAGTTTTTGGATTTAATCCAATTAATTGAGCTAACTCCATGTATTTAATATCTGCTTTATAATTTTCAATTTTTGGCCAGATATTTAATTTTGTTGGAATCGTTCCGTTATAGCGGATTACGTGTGGTAATAAGATTCCGTTTGTACGTCCATGAGGAACGTGCCATTCTCCACCGATTTTGTGGGCTAATGAGTGATTCATTCCAAGGAATGCGTTGGCAAATGCCATCCCTGCAATCGTTCCAGCATTATGCATTTTTTCTCGTGCTTCAGGATCATTTTTTCCATTCTTAACTGAACGTTCTAAATAATCGAACACTAATTTAACAGCTTGTTTTGCTAATCCATCTGTAAAATCAGACGCTAAAATTGAAACATATGCTTCAATCGCATGTGTTAAAACATCAATTCCCGTATCAGAAGCAATCGATGCTGGCATACTCATTGCGAATTCTGGATCAACAATGGCAACAGTTGGCGTTAATGAATAGTCCGTTAATGGATATTTTTTATTAGCCGCTTTGTCTGTAATAACCGCAAATGGAGTTACTTCAGATCCCGTTCCAGATGTCGTTGGGATACAAATTAAGCTTGCTTTTTTACCGAGCTCTGGGAATTTAAAGGCACGTTTTCTAATATCCATGAATTTTTGTTTAATATCATCAAAGTTTACTTCAGGATGTTCATACATTAGCCACATAACTTTTGCAGCATCCATTGAAGATCCTCCACCTAATGCGATAATCGTATCAGGTTGGAATTTTCTCATTAATTCAACACCTTCATTAACTGTGTCGATACTTGGATCTGGTTCTACATCAAAGAATAATTCTAAATCAACTTTATTACGACGTCTTCTAATCACATCTTCAATTTTTGCAACGTAACCAAGATTATACATTCCTCTATCCGTGATAATCATGGCTTTTTCCATTTCCTTCATATCTCTTAAATATTTAATTGAATTTTTTTCAAAATAAACTTTAGGAGGAAGCTTTACCCATTGCATATTATTGTTACGGCGCCCGATGCGTTTAATATTTAGCAAGTTAATTGCACTCACGTTGTTAGAGACCGAATTGTGCCCATAAGATCCGCACCCTAAAGTCAAAGAAGGAATGAACGCATTATATACTGAACCAATCCCACCAAATGTCGATGGTGCATTTTCAATCACACGAATAGCTTTACATTTTAATCCAAATTGAACTGTAATATCATGATCTTGCGTATGAATCGCAGCTGAATGTCCAAGCCCGTTAAATTCAACCATTGCTGCCGATTTTTCGATTCCATCTTCCGTAGACGTCGCTTTTAACACCGCTAAAACTGGGGATAACTTTTCGCGTGTTAAAGGCTCGTTAGGTCCTACTTCTTGACACTCAGCACAAATAATTTGAGTATCTTCAGGCACAACAAATCCAGCTTGCTGTGCAATCCATGTTACAGGTTTACCAACTACAGCAGGATTTAAGTGAGCATCATTTACATGATCACTATAAGCCGTGCATCCAAACATATAATTTTCTAATTTTGCTTTCTCTTCTTCATTAGCAAAATAAACTTTAAAACGGCACATTTCATCTTTAAAATCTTGATAAATTTCTTCATCAACAATGGCTGCTTGCTCAGAAGCACAAATCATTCCATTATCAAATGACTTAGATAACACGATATCATTGACTGCACGTTTTAATACACAAGTTTTCTCAACATAGGCTGGCACATTTCCTGCCCCTACGCCAAGTGCTGGTTTTCCACATGAATAGGCGGCTTTAACCATCGCGTTACCACCTGTTGCTAAAATCGTTGCAATTCCTTTATGATTCATCAATGCAGATGTAGCGTACATTGAACGCATTCCTAACCATTGAATACAATCCTCAGGTGCTCCAGCAGCAATCGCCGCATCACGGATGACAGTCGCTGCTTGAACAGAACATTCATAAGCAGATGGATGGAATGAGAAAATAATTGGATTTCGTGTTTTTAATGCAATTAATGATTTAAAAATAACCGTAGACGTTGGATTTGTTGTTGGAATAATTCCACAAATCACTCCGACAGGTTCTGCAATTTCAGTAATTCCAGTTAGCGGATCTTCACTAATAATCCCCACTGTTTTTAAATGACGGAGGTTGCTCGTTACATACTCACAGGCAAATAAGTTTTTAACTGCCTTATCTTCAAAAACTCCACGCCCAGTTTCTTTAACAGCTGCTTCAGCTAACACACCATGTTGATCAAGCCCTGCAACTGAACATTTCGCTACAATATAATCCACAGTTTCTTGATTGAAAGATTCAAATTTTTCTAAAGCTACTAGTGCCTTTTGAACTAACTCATCGACATGAACATCAATTTCTTCATTAGTCCATTCCATCTTTTGTTCACTCATTATTCAAATTCCTCCCCATTTAAAATTTATATCTTATGCTACTACTATCCTTAGTATCAACAAGTCCTATATACTAAGCTCGATTCTTAAAATCTAAGAATCTATCTTACTGTCTATACAGATGTATTATAAAATTTCAAAAATTATTCCTGATTAATTCACTTTCTTATAGAAAAACGTTTTACTTTTTTTTATATTTAAATATTTTTTGTCTAAGGTACTATTCCTATGCTCATAACAAATATAATGATATGATTTCCATAATAAGGATGAAAAGAGGGATTGAAATGAAAAAGGTATTAGCAATCGTATTACTGTTTGTTACAATACTAGCTGGCTGTTCATCAAATGAAGTTTATTTACTATTCTCAAGCTTTGATGAAAAGTTGGTAAATAAAGATTTTGAAGGGTTATATCTTTTACTGAGTAGTGAATCACAGGCTGCCATCACCCAAGAAGAGTTTGTCACAAGATATAATAATATCTATTCTGGAATTGAGGCTAGCAACTTAAAAACTGAGATGGGAGAAATCGATACTGAAAATGAAGTAATCCCCTTCTCACTAACAATGGATACCGTAGCTGGAAACTTCTCGTCATCTGACTATGAACTTCCATATATCAAAGAAAATGGGGAATTAAAAATTTTATGGTCTGAAGCCTTAATCTTTCCGATGATGGAAAGTGGTGATAAAGTTCGCGTCGTGACGAAAAGTTCAACGCGCGGGAGTATTTTAGATCGAAACGGTGAAGCGTTAGCATCTGATGGAACATTAAAAATCATCGGAATTCATCCTGCTGAGTTTGACGATAATAATCGAGAAAGTAAAATTTCAGAGCTTGCTACCCTACTCGATATTGACGAAGATACCATTATAAAAAAACTAGACGCAAACTCAAATCCTGATTACTTTGTTCCAATTGTTACGGTTCTTCCTGGAACTTCACTTATACAATTTTTAAGTAATCGAGAACATGAAGGAATTTTAATTCGAAATACCCAAGGTCGAATCTATAAAAATGAAGAGGCGTTTGGCCGATTATTAGGGTATATTGGTGAAATTACAGCTGAACAATTAGAAGCGGACGAAGAAGGCATTTATACAAGAAATTCTTTAATTGGAAAAGCAGGACTTGAACAAGTTTATGAAGAAACGTTACGTGGAATTGATGGAATGGAAGTTTATATTGAACGAGATGGAACAAATATCGAAACCATTGCTTTAACAGAAGCTCGAAATGGATCTGATATCAAACTTTCAATTGATCCAAATTTACAGGTAAAAATTTATGAAACAATGAATGGTGAAAAAGGTTCAGCCACAGCTGTTGATCCAACAACAGGAGAAATTTTAGCTTTAGTTAGCTCACCTTCTTACAACTCAAATCGTTATACGACTTACATGACAAACAGTGAGAAACAACGTCGCGAAGCCATTAATTATGCAGATGAAGCCAATCGCTTCACTACCCTCTACTCACCTGGATCTACATTTAAATTAATTACTGCGGCAACTGGGCTTGAAAATGGAACTCTTGATCCTCAGGAAATCAAAACAATTGAAGGCTCAGAGTGGCAAAAAGAAAGTTCTTGGGGAAATTACAAAATTCACCGTATCAACGGGCAAACGCAAGTAAGTTTAAAAGAAGCTGTTAAATATTCAGACAATATCTACTTCGCCATGAATGCACTAGCTATTGGAAGTGATGCCTTCATTAAAGGAGCAGAAAAGTTTACAATCGGAACAGAATTAAATATTGGTTATCCCCTTAACACAAGTCAAGTCTCTAATAGTGGAGCACTAAGTAGCGATATCTTGCTTGCCGATAGTGGTTATGGACAAGGACAAGTGATGGTTACAACTTTAAACATGGCACTCGCTTACAGTATGCTATCAAATAACGGAAATATCATGAATCCAAACTTGGTATTAAATGACTCAACAACTCCTACAATCTTAAAAGAATCTATTGTTTCAACTGATCATTTAACGATTCTACAAGACGTCTTTTCTGCAGCTGTTGAAGATAGTGATGGAACCGGTCATCTAGCTAAAATCGATGGTGTAAAACTTGCTGGAAAAACAGGTACAGCTGAAATCAAACAATCTCAAGGTGAAACTGGAAGTGAAAACGGATGGTTCGTTGCAACTGACTTAGATAACTCAAAAATATCAATAGCCGTTGTCGTTGAAGATGTTCAAAACGGTCTTGGGACACTAGGCGTTGTTTCAATGGTCGGAGATATTTTAAAAGCATACTTAAAATAAAGACAAAAAAGCTTAGAAAACCTCACATAGGTAATCTAAGCTTTTTATTATTTTCACTCCACTCACTTACTTAACACGGTATGAACCTGTTGCAACAACCTCTATTTTTTCAATATATGGCTCTTTACGGCATTCGAGGATTTTGATTATTAGATTATCCGTAACTATTGGCTCAAAAATTGCAATTTTTGAAAAACCAATGATTGTCCCCTCATATATTTTATTTTTATCGGAATAAATAAAAAAACACTCAACTCGCTGAGATTTTGTTGTATCTTCTGAAATCCGTATACGGTCAACAGACTGCTTTTCAAAGGTCATTTTTATGTTAAAGCCATCAGTAGAACGTTCAATCTTCACATTATCTATTACTAAGTCATCTTCTTTTTTTATCCACTGTCCCATTTCACGCAAACGTTCAATATCCCTCTCATCAAGCAAACCATTTTTATCAGGGGGAATGTTCAATAGCATAAGCGAGTTATTCCCGACAGAATTATAATAGATTTTCATCAGATGATGAAGCGACTTAGGACTTTGCGTTAAGTGATAAAACCATCCTTCACGAATTGAAACATCTACCTCAGCAGGATACCACATAAATTCATCAAAATGACTTAAGAATTCACGTGATCCCATATCAGGCAACATAATATCTTGGCAACGCTGTTGAAATTTCTTCATATCATGGTCTGTCTGACAATTTGCTACAAAATTCTGTTGTTCATATTGAAATTTTGGAACGACATTCCATTCACTTTCACGAGTTTTTCCACTTTCATTCCCTATCCAACGAACATCAGGAGCACAACCTGACATCACAATATCAGGTTGTAATTCAATTGCTGTAGTCCAAATACGTTCAAAATCATATTTTTGAACTGGCTTACCATCTTCTTTGGCACCACATGCACCATCTAACCAAAGCATAAATATTTCACCGTAATTAGTTAATAGTTCTGTTAACTGTTTGATATAAAAATCATTATACTCAGGAGTTCCATAACAATCTGCATTTCTATCCCACGGAGAAAGATAAACCCCGAATTTAAGTCCATATTTTTTACAGCTATTCGCAACCTCCTGTACGACATCTCCCTCACCGTTTTTATAAGGACTATTTTTAATTGAGTACTCTGTTGTTTGGGTTGGCCACAAACAAAATCCATCATGGTGCTTGCAAGTTAAGATAATCCCTTTCATTCCCGCATCAGCAATCGCACGACACCACTGATCCGTATCTTGATTTTTAGGATTAAATAAACTTTCTTCCTCCCTGCCATTTCCCCATTCTTTATCCGTAAACGTGTTGATACCGTAATGAATGAAGGCATAGTATTTCATTTCCTGAATGATGAGCTGACGATGATTGGGAACTATACTAGTATACATGTCCAATCTGTGATCCAAAGTAATCTCCCCTTATAAAATATTAGAATCATCTTAATAGTACTGCCATATAACGTATTGTTGAAAGTGTAAAAATTCAAGAATAACTCGTTATTTTACTGTATTTAAAACTAAAAAATGTACGCTATGGAATAGACTTTTTACATTGTCTATCCTATAGCGTACATACTAATTTCTTTTATAACAGTCTTTTGATATCTTCTACAATCAAATCTTCTCTTAGGCGGTATCGTTCATATAATAGGTTAATATCCTCACGATCCGTAAATTCTTTTGTTGCACCGTAATTTAAAACTTTCATCTCTTTATCCGCGTAGAATCTTGAGATTTTTTCACCAAATCCACCATCAAGAACACCGTCTTCTAGTGTCACGATTATCTGATGATTAGCTAATAATTGTGTCAGTAAAGCTTCGTCAATTCCACTAGCAAAACGAGGATTGATTAACGTTGCCTCGATACCTGTTATAGATTTTAACTTTTCTTGAACGTTTTGACCTAATGTATAAAATGAGCCTAATGCTAAAATAGCAACCTTGCTTCCATCATTCATTTTTTGATAACAATTTAGTTGACTGAAGTTAGGTGCAACCTCTTCTTTTGTCGAAATAACAGGACCTCCAGGTACTCGCACCACAACCGGATGCTCATTTTGTTCAAGTCCCCATTCTACCATGGCTAGATATTCTTCCTTAGTCGTAGGAGCTAGATAAACGATATTTGGAATATTTGAGACAAGCGCAATATCAAATACACCTAAATGAGTAACATCAGCCGAAGAAATTCCGCTACCAAATACTAAAATCAGCGCAGGATTATTATTGATGGCTAAATCTTGAGACAATTGGTCATATGTTCGTTGAATGAATGAGCTGTAAAGACCAAGAACAGGTTTTGCACCTTGAGAGGCTAATCCTGATGCTAGCGCAACGGCATGTTCTTCTGCAATTCCAACATCCATAAATTGTTCAGGGAATTCATATCTAAACTTATTTAATCCTACAACCCCTGGTGTTCCAGCTGTAATCGCAATGACTTTTTCATCTGTTTTAGCTTTCTCACATAAGAAATTATCTATAATTTGACCATAGTTTTCACCATTGAAACTGTAAAGTTGTTTCCCCGTCTCTAAATTAAACGGTCCTACATAATGGAAACCTTCTTTATTTGATTCTGATGGTTTATATCCTTTTCCTTTGACCGTATACATATGAATGACAACAGGTTTCTCGGTATCTTTTACTTCTGAGAATACATTAATTAAAGCATCAATATCATGACCATTTGGAACAAAGCGATAATCAAATCCAAGTGATTTAAAGAAGTTATTTTCACAGGTTCCATTCGATTGACGAAGTTCAGCTAAGTTTTTATATAAACCACCATGGTTGACAGCAATCGACATATCATTATCATTTACTAAGATAATCATATTTTTACCTGAGGCAGCAGCATTATTTAAACCTTCATAGGCTTCACCACCACTTAACGAACCATCTCCAATAACTGCAATAATATTTTCTTTTTCACCTTTAACATCGCGCGCTTTGGCAAGACCGCACACCAAACTAATAGAAGTCGAGGTATGACCTACTGTAAAGAAATCATGTTCACTTTCTTTAGGTGAGCTATATCCTGTAATTGATGCAAATTGCTCAGGATCAATAAATCCATGTTTTCTTCCTGTTAAAATTTTATGTGGGTAACATTGATGTGAGACATCATATACAATTTTATCCACAGGTGAATTAAAAACATAATGCATTGCAATCGTTGCCTCTACCATTCCTAGATTCGGACCAAAATGCCCGCCTGTTTGACTCACCTTTTCTATAATAACTTGTCTAATTTCATCCGCTAATAATGGTAAGTCTTCCTGATTAAGCGCCTTTAAATCTTTTGGCGAATTTATACGATTTAAAATATTTAACTCCATTTAATTTCCTCCTTTATGTTTTCCTCAATCTCGAAGGATTTAGTTAATAAACAATGATTTACATCCCTGTCTTATCCTATTTTACTTTGAACCCTCTACAAAGAAAGTATCACCTATTCTTAACTTTAATATCCATCTGAAAGAGAGTATAACACCTGAAGTAAACTCTAACGCAATAGTGAAAATTAAATTTTTCAAAATAAGAAAAAGCTCCCTATAATAAGGAGCTTTTCGTTAATCTATTGTTTCTTTAACAGGCTTCTCTTCACTAACATAAGAATCTACCACATTTTCAAATTTCTTTATTTCTTCAATCATTAAGGTAGATGACGTTTGGTATTCTTTTTTCCCTGATAGACATCTCCTTCTTCTTTATACGCTATTTAAACCCTTTTATCAACTATCAACTTTGCATATCCTTTAAATAACTAAATTTGCTCTTCTAATAGTAGAACTTCAATCTCTTTATCAGGCCAATACCCCCACGATTCAACAATTTTACCATTAACAACTTTAAAGTTTTCCAATGCTTCAAAGCTGATTGTTTTATGTGTTGCACTAATTCCCATATACTCGCCAATATGTTTAGCCTCGTACCGAACTCTCGTTGCCACCTGTTCATTTTCTGCAAAAACGTCTAGTATTTCTATCTTAAGATTATCAAATATGTTAGCAATAATTTTTAAAATATTAACTGCATCATGATTACTTCTAGCTGACGCTGGACTATGATCAATATAATCTTCACTTAAAATTTTTAAGACATACTCATAATTCTTCTTCACATACCCTTCAATAAAAAAGCGATGACTATTTCTTTTTCACTCACTTACAACTTCAACTCCTCTCCTTCTTTATAAATTTATGTACTTAAAATTGATTCTTTACTTCTTAATTTATTATTTATTCCTTATAAAAAAAGCTTGGAAAAACTTTAAAATAAAGGTTCTCCAAGCTTTATAATATTATTCCCACTCAATTGTTGCAGGCGGTTTAGATGTAATGTCATACACTACGCGGTTAACGTGTGCGACTTCGTTTACGATACGAACAGAGATTTTTTGTAAAACATCAAATGGGATACGTGCCCAATCTGAAGTCATACCATCAATTGACGTTACGGCACGAACAACAACCGTATGGTCATATGTACGCTCATCTCCCATTACCCCAACTGATTTAATGTTAGGTAACGCAGTGAAATATTGCCATACATCGCGTTCAAGTCCTGCTTTTTTGATTTCTTCACGTAAAATGAAATCTGACTCACGAACGATTTCTAATTTCTCTTCTGTCACTTCACCTAAAACACGAATTCCAAGACCAGGTCCAGGGAATGGTTGACGGAAGACAATTTCTTCTGGTAATCCAAGCTCAAGTCCTAATTGACGAACTTCATCTTTGAATAAAGTGTTCAGCGGTTCAATTAATTCGAACTCCATATCTTCAGGTAATCCCCCTACGTTATGGTGTGATTTAATTGTTTGAGCTGTATCAGTACCAGATTCAATAATATCTGTATAAAGAGTTCCTTGTGCTAAGAACTTCATGTCTTTTAATTTAGCAGATTCTTCATCAAAGCAATAAACAAACTCATTACCAATAATTTTACGTTTTTGCTCAGGATCAGAAACACCTTTTAATTTATTTAAGAAACGTTCTTGTGCATCAATTTTGATGAAGTTCATATTGAATTTTCCATCAAATGTTTCAACAACACTTTCCGCTTCTCCTTTACGAAGTAATCCATGATCAACGAACATACATGTTAATTGATCTCCGATAGCACGGTGAATTAATGCTGCAACAACAGATGAATCAACCCCACCACTTAAGGCACATAATACATTTTCAGATCCAACTTGAGCGCGGATTTTTTCTACTTGCTCATCAATGAAGTTTTTCATTGACCAGTTAGCCTCTGCACCACAAACATTAAAGATAAAGTTCTTTAAAATTTGTGAACCATACACTGAGTGTTGTACTTCAGGATGGAATTGAACTAAATAAATGTTACGTTCTTCATTTGAAGCTGCTGCAATTGGACATGAATCGCTGCTAGCATCAACAACAAATCCTTCTGGTAACTTTGTTACATGATAACCATGACTCATCCATACCACTTGTTCTTGTGGCATATCTTGATATAATTTATTCACATTTTTAATTGTGATTTCTGCTTTTCCATACTCACGTTGTTCAGCACGTTCTACTACTCCACCGTGCATATGAGTTGTTAATTGCATTCCGTAGCAAATCCCTAAAATCGGTAATCCTAAGTTAAAGATTTCAGGATCAACTGTAAATGCACCTTCTTTTGTGACACTATTAGGACTTCCACTGAAGATAATTCCTTTAACATTTGGCATTTGCTTGATTTCTGCTGCCGTTAACTTATGTGATTTTAATTCACTATATACTCCGAATTCACGAATACGGCGAGTAATTAACTGATTATATTGACTACCAAAGTCTAATACAATAACCTCATCATGTTGCATATGTCCTTCACCTCTTTTTACTAGTTTGTTTTTTGCTTCGATATTTTATAGGATGACCGCCTAAAAATTTCTTATTTAAGATTATATAGTAAAAAATGAACTTTTGTCACCCTCATTATGACAAAATGTTCATTTTTTCTACTATAAGTTACTTACTGCATGATGAAATGTAATAGGAAAATAACTGCTAATCCCCACATAACTGGATGAACTTCTTTAGAACGACGTGCTGCTACCATCATGATTGGATATAATAAGAACCCTGATGCAATCCCTTCAGCGATTGAATATCCAAGTACCATCATAATAATAGTTACGAATGCTGGAATTGATGTCTCGATGTTTTTCCACTCAATGTCACCTAAAGAAGAAGCCATTAAAATACCTACAACAATTAAGGCTGGTGCTGTTACAGCTGAAGTAACAACTGATAATAAGCCTGAGCAGAATAACATAATTAAGAAACATAATGCAGTAAAGACTGAAGTTAATCCAGTACGTCCACCCGCTTCAACTCCTGTTAATGATTCAACGAAAGAAGTTGTTGAAGATGTTCCTAAAACGGCACCAACAACAGTAGCAGTTGAATCGGCAAGTAATGCTTTATCTCCATCTACTAAATGACCTTTTTCATCTACTAAACCTGCACGTGCTCCAACAGCCATTAAAGTTCCCGCCGTATCAAAGAAATCGACGAATAAGAATGAGAAAATAACTGGAATCATTTCTACTGTGAAAATACTTGGTAAGGCTTCAAATAATGCACCAAATGTTGGTTTTAAAGAAGGAACTGATGCAATAATTTGCGTTGGTAATTCAACCACACCTAAAATCATTCCGACAACAGCTGTCACAATCATACCAATAAAGATAGCTGCTGGTGTTTTACGAACTAATAAAATTAACGTTACAACTAATCCAATTACTGTAATTAATACATTTGGATCTGTGAAATCTCCGATTCCAACTAATGTTGCATCGTTATTAACGATGATTCCTGAATTTTGGAATCCTAAAAAAGCAATGAAAAATCCGATTCCTGTTCCAACAGCATGTTTTAACGATGTTGGAATACTATTAATAATTAATTCACGTAACCCAGTTGCTGATAAAATAATGAATAAAATTCCTGAGATAAAGATACCTGCTAAAGCTTGTTGCCAGCTATATCCCATCATTAAAACAACGGTATAAGAGAAGAATGCATTCATTCCCATCCCTGGAGCAAGTGCTACTGGGAAGTTAGCGAATAATCCCATAATTAATGTTCCAATAGATGCTGCTAAAATTGTTGCTGTAAAGACAGCGCCTGTATCCATTCCCGCAGCTCCAAGTGTATTTGGATTAACGAAAATGATGTACGCCATTGATAAGAATGTTGTAACTCCGGCAATAAATTCTTTTGAAACAGTTGTGCCACGTTCTTCTAATTTGAAGAATTTGTTCATGTCGGTACTCCTCCCAATTCTTCTCCTTCTCTCGGCTCGTAAATTAAAAAGGTAAGTATCACGGATCTATCTAATTTCCTACTCCAATGAACAAAGATAGAATGTCCTCCCCCGTAATACTTACCTAAAAAACAAAAGGGACTTCCAGCTAAAAATGCTGAAAGTCCCTACTTATGGTAAATCAGAAATCAAAAAAATAATTGGCCTATTTTCTTAATAACTGATAAAACCCGTAGTCTACTCATTTACGGTGAGTAGGTAGAGACTTTCGGACCATATTTCCGATGATATACGAGAGAAAAGATTCAATTTACTACTTAAATATAAGGTCTATACCTATAAAAGTCAATGATTTTCCACAGAAAATTTACACCTTTTTTGTATTTTATTGTAAAAATGTAAATAATGATTTTTATTTTCATAATTTAAGCTAGTAAAAAAGCGATTATATCTATAATCGCCTCATTCAACGTAAAGAAATATTCTCTTAATTTTGTTAATAACACACCAAATCAATTTTAAGACAATATAAATAAGATATCCCCAAAAAACCCCCAGTGTGTTTACCATTAAATCATCGACATTAAATCCTCGATAAGCATATCCAGTTACTAAGTCGTACGTTAATTGCAAAGATTCTATACATAAAGAGGTCATAAAACCAATTAGTGTTATATTTACTAAATTCCACTTATGCTTTTTAAATAGAATCGGAAAATAAAAACTCAATGGCATTAACAACAAAAAATTCCCGACCGTTGTAATATGAAATAGATTTCCCCATTTCATAAAATCGAATAATTCAAAATTATGTCGTCTCTCAAGTAAAATTCCACATTCAGACTCTCGCTTTAAAATCTCAATATAATTTGGATTAATTGGAATCGGAAAGAAAACTAACCGAATGACATTTAAAACATAAAAAACAAAACTCGTGACTAATAAACACTTCCATATCGAATTCGTACTATTAAATCGGCGATAAAAAAACAAAAAAATCACTGACAAAATAACAGTAACCCAAAAATTAAAGTGAATAACTGATGTTGCCTCTAAATGTTGAATTTGATTATACAACTCTCTTAAATCACTACAAGTTGTTAACATCATCGTTTTTTCCTCTATTTCGTTACTTTGATAACATCTGTTTTCATAACATAATCTTGAAATGCGCGTAACGGTTGTTTACGAATCGATTGATACGTTAATAAAATAGCATTAAAAATAACCACAAATCCTGAAGTCATAGAAGATAATAAAAATTTTAATAAGAAATCACGTTTAAAATAATCACTAACTGTCATTTCCTTTTGGTTTTGTTTTACTTCTTTAATTTTCATGATACGTTTTCCAACTGTTTGCCCGGGCATACGAACTGGAATATAAATAAAATAAATGAATACATAAATAAGTTGTAGCATAATCATCGCTATGACAACTTGTAATCCAAAAGTTTGTCCAGCATTATCGAATGAAATAAAAATAAACTGTGCATTTCCATAGAAGATTAACAATAATAAAATAAAATCAATAAAAAAAGCTACCCCTCTTCGTATTAACATCTCAAACATGCGCATCACTCCTCTAGCCATTTTAAATTTTGTCCTAATGTCCATTGTTTGATTCTTCTATCTCACAAAAATAATTATACATGACAATTGAAAACGCATAAATGAAATAATATTAATTTTTAAAACTTTCCTCATAATTAAAGATAAAAAATTCCAAAATATAGTATAATACGTTACATAGATTTCAAATTAAATTAGAAATGGGGAATAGCGATGAATTTTGATCATTCATATTTTTATTCATTAGCAACAGATATTTTAATGACACCCAGTCCAAGTGGTTATACACAGGCTGTGATTGAAAAAATTGCAACTTATGCAAAAGAATTAGGTTTATCAGCTATTAAATCAAATAAAGGAAATCTAATTGTCACATTTGAAGGATTAGATTCTACAAAAGTTCTTGGACTTTCTGCTCACGTCGATACACTTGGATTGATGGTTCGCTCAATTAGTGCTGATGGAACATTACGCTTAACATCAATTGGTGGAAATCAAATGATGACGCTTCTTGGAGAATACTGCACTGTTCATACCCGTGATGGAAAAGCTTATACCGGAACAATCTTAAGCCTTGCCCCAGCTTCACATGTTTATGAGGATTGTGGTAAAAAAGGGCAAACAGTCGATGAGTTAATGGTTCGTCTTGATGAAGTTGTGCTTTCAAAACAAGATGTTATTGATTTAGGGATTCAAAATGGGGATTTCATCTCAATCGATCCTAAAACCACAATCACAGAAAGTGGGTTCATTAAATCCCGTCACATCGATGACAAAATTAGTGTTGCCATCATCTTTACTGTTTTCAAATCTTTACTAGAAGCAAACATCAAACCTAATCACACGATTCAATTCGTTGTTTCAACATACGAAGAAGTAGGTCATGGAGCAGCTTCATTACCAGCTAACATCACACGTATGATTGCTGTTGATATGGGCTGCATTGGTAAAGATTTATCATGTACAGAATATGACGTCTCAATCTGTGCAAAAGACTCATCAGGTCCTTACGATTATGAAATGACATCGGAGTTAATTGAACTTTCTAAAAAGCATGAATTAGGATATGCTGTTGATATTTATCCATTCTACGGATCAGATGCATCAGCTGCTCTTCGTGCAGGTCATGATATAAAGGCTGCATTAATCGGACCAGGAGTTCATGCTTCCCATGGTGTAGAACGTACTCATATCGATGGATGTGTTAATGTTATGAAATTATTATCTGCTTATCTTACTGAAATTAAATTTTAATTAAAAAGGTGACTCCTAAACTATTAGGGTCACCTTTTTTCTATCCTATTCTTCAACAACTAAACGAGCTGATTTATCTCCATTTAAGTAAGCTTCGTAACGATTTACAATGTCCATCATTTCTTCACGAGTTTTAACAGTTGTAATCATACGTTTAACATGAGTTGCCCCTTCTAATCCTTTGATATACCATGCCATATGTGAACGCATTTCAAGCAATGCTACTTTTTCACATTTTAAGTCAATTAAACGATCCATATGATCAACCGCTAAACGTAATTTTTCATGAGCTGATGGTTCTTCAATTAATTCATCTGTTGCTAAATAATGAACGATTTTTTTCATTAACCATGGGTTTCCAAGTGCGGCACGTCCAATCATAATACCGTCTACACCACTCTCTTCAAGAACACGCTTCGCCATTTCTGGTGAATTAATATCTCCATTTCCGATAACAGGAATCGTCTTAATAGCATCCTTAACATCTTTAATAATTCCCCAGTCAGCTTTTCCTTCATACATTTGAGAACGTGTACGCCCATGAACAGCAATTGCACTTGCTCCGGCTTGCTCAATTTTTAGTGCATTTTCAATCGCATAAATATGTTCTTTATCCCATCCAGTACGCATTTTAACTGTAACTGGCTTTTTAACAACATCCACAACATTTGCCACAATATCATAAATCTTATCGGGTTCAAGTAATAAACGTGCTCCCGCTTCATTTTTAGTAACTTTAGGAACAGGACATCCCATATTAATATCAATAATATCGCAATCACAATTTGCATCTACGTATTTTGCCGCTTCAACAAATGTTTCCTTATCTGATCCGAAAATTTGCATTGATAATGGACGCTCAGCTGGATCAACATAAAGCATATCTAATGTTTTCTTATTTTGATAAACAACCGCTTTATCACTTACCATTTCAGCGTAAATTAATCCCGTTCCCATCTCTTTGATAATCGTACGGAAGGCTGCATTACAAACACCTGCCATTGGTGCTAAAACAACTGGATTATCAATCTCAATTTCTCTAATTTTAAAACTCATATCTTCACCACTTTCCTAAAAGTTTTATATATATAAAATTTCTTATAATCAATCTTCGACAAATCATCATTATACCTTATCCACAACTTTTGTGCAACCAAGATAAAACCGTGTTGCCATGATAAAAAAGTTATCTACTATGCGGTAGTAGATAACTCAATATCCTACATAAAATTAGCAAAAGCAGAAGCGGCAATTATCATAATTAATCCAGCTACTGTACTAGATAACCTACTCATTGTATATTCGATTTATCCAAAATAACTTCTACATTGAAACCAATACAATCAAAGAAAACTTCTATTATTTTTTAACTCATTTATTGGCGCTATCAAATAGTTTAGCTAGTCAATATATTTCCCAAGAAAATAAGATTCTCTTTACATCAAACTTGGGTTTATAGAATTTACTACAGTTAAATCAAACATTTTCTAAAATGGACTTATTATCTTTTACTATTTTACAAAGAAAAAAAGGCTTACGCCTTTTTTAACCTTTCCAAATAACAAAGATCATGTATGCAACATATAAGCAAACAAGGAATGCTCCCTCTTTTTTATTAATACTACGTTTTGATGCTGCAAATCCGTATGTAATAAATGAAGCAGCCATCATAATAAACATATCTAAGAAGACAGCACTGTTAATTGTAATCTCATGGATAAATGATGAAATACCTAATACAAAGAAGATATTAAAGATATTAGATCCAATAACATTTCCTAACGCAATATCACTTTCACCTTTACGTGCAGCTACAATTGAAGTAACTAACTCAGGTAATGAGGTTCCAACCGCAACGATTGTTAAACCAACTAAACTTTGACTCATTCCCCAAGCTAAAGCGATGTTTGAGGCACTATCTACAACTAAATCTCCACCAATTACAATTCCAACAATCCCAATAATTGATAAAAGAATACTTTTTGGCAATGGATAAGATTTAATTTCTTCCTCATCTTCTTGGTCTTTTCCTTCTTTACGTGCTGTTAAAGCTAATTCAATTAAATAATACATGAAAATTCCAAGTAATACTAATAACATAATTCCATCAGCACGTGTTAAAACGTTATCTGTATAATTATGATATTTTGAATCTAACCCTAGAACAATTAAAACAAATGCTCCGAGTAAAGCAAATGGAAACTCTTTTGCAATAATTGACTTCTTAACATTTAGAGGTGAAATAAAGGCTGCGACCCCAACTACCACTAATAAGTTAAAAATATTTGATCCAACAACGTTACCTACTGTAATATCATTAGCACCAGCAAATGCTCCTGTAATACTAACAGCTGCTTCTGGAGCACTTGTTCCAAATGCTACGATGGTTAACCCTATAATTAAACTAGGAATTTTTAAAGTTTTGGCAATAGATGATGCTCCATCAACAAATAAATCTGCTCCCTTGATTAAAAAGATGAATCCAATGACTAATAAAATATAACTCATAAAAAATTCGCACCCTTCTATTAAATTTTCGATTTATTAATTAAGCTAAAACCGTGTGTTCTAAGAAAATACTAACTCCAATCAGAATTAAAATGATTCCCCCAACGATTTCTGCATAATTCTTTAGATATTCTCCTACTTTGTTCCCTATAATAACACCGGCAAAACTAATAACAAATGTAATAACACCAATTAAAGTAATAGATGTCAAAATGTTAACATTTAAAAAGGCAAATGTAACTCCTACTGCTAAAGCATCAATACTTGTTGCAATAGCAAGAACGAGTAAAGAACGAGCATTTAACGGATCAACCTCAACACTATCCTCTTCATCCTCTCCTTTAAATGATTCATATAACATTTTTCCACCAATTAACGTTAATAAAATTAAAGCAATCCAGTGATCAAATGCTGTAATATATTTTTCAAAACTTAACCCAAATAACCATCCAAGTAGCGGCATTAAAGCCTGAAATCCACCGAAGAATAAAGCAACTTTAGCAGCTTGTGGAACAGTTGCCTTTCTTAAGCTAATCCCTTTAGCAATTGAGACTGTAAAAGCATCCATTGCTAAACCAATTGCGACAAAAACTAATGCAATAATACTCATTTTAAACCTCCTATTTTATTGACTCAAATCATAACTCAAAGGTCGGCATAAAAAAAACGAGACCAATGCATAACAAAAAAGTGTTATGCATGAGTCTCGTCATTTAAGATTAAGCCAGAACTAAGTTCGCGTTTTGTTGACTTAACCACACTAAACGTGCCAACTACTCCCTCATCATAAAGTGAGTTATTTAGTTACAACAAGACTATTATATGTTATTTTTACACATAAAATCAACAATATTTGGATACAATTTATATTTATTATTAATTTATGTAAAAAACGATAAAATATGTATTTTTTTTAATAATTACCACACTAAATTTTCTCCTAATCTATATACATGTTGTGAAAAGGTGCTAAGGCCTACACCAATTCAAACTAAAATCTAGGGGGAATAACTTATGAAGGAAAACTTAATTAACCGTAAATTAATGATTTATTTTACAGCAGGTGTCGATGATGATGGGAAAATTATTAACAAAACTAAAACGTTTAATGCGATTCGTCTAGATAGCGAGGAATCAGATCTTGCCATCTTTGCTGATAAATACAGGGTGCTTTCTAATCACATGTATAAAAAAACAGTAGCAGCTGACTACTTTGAAATCTCATTAGCAGATACACTTTAATCTTTATCCACAAAACAAAAATTTAGGGGGAATTTTAGATGATTACAAAATCACTTATTTTAACATGTAAATTTAAAGATAGTTTAGGAAAAGCAAGATCAATTAATATTGATACGCCAAACGAAAATATTACAACAGACCAAATCAATGCTTTTATGCGAGCCACAATTGAGACGAATGTCTTATTAGTTGATGATAATCAGCCTGAAGTGACATTGGCAACCATTGAAGGTGCTGAAATTGTCAACAAAACAGTTGAAAAGCTTGATTTAGCAGAGTAGACAAAAAGCTCTTATCCTTGCGGTAAGAGCTTTTTTATTTCAAAATAAGAGTTAGTTCTTTCAAAAATTACTATCAATTAGGCCATTTATCTATTTTAATCATTTAGCTACTCTCGGTTTTACAATTTTTTAGATAAACAATCAAGTATTTATAAAACAAGATGGCTATGAGATTTTAAGATACAATAAAAATCCATCATCTTTACCATAATCCGAAGTAAAAAAAGATAAACTAACATCCTTTGTATATATTTCAACAAAAGTTATAAGTTTTTCCAAATTACCGACGTAAGCTTCTATTTTTCCCTTTTACTGTTATTTCACTCCCTAATCATAAGGGACCTAAATCAATGGTTATAATCTTTGCCTCTATTCCTGAAGGTTTGTCTGACTATCCTGTCACTGCATAATTACCTCTAAAATGTTTTTCCAAAACCTCAATTTTATCAAGAAGTTCAAGTCTTAAGAGCTATTCGTGATACGCATTGTATAGTTCAAAATCTATAAAAATCCAATCATCATACACTATTTACTCCAATACTTCTAAAGCTAACATTTTACGCATTCTCTCCCTAATTTATACAATTATTACAACAGAAAGTATGGAAATTTTAAACAGTTCCATTGTATAATTAAGCGATTAATTAGGGGGTGGACATTTTGAGACAGCAAAAAGAAACGCAGAAAATTATTTGGTTAACTCTAACGATTTTTAACCTCTTTCTACTCTTAGTTGGAAGTTTTGCCTACTACTACGATAAAGCCAATACGACAATTAAAGAACTAACCTTAAAAGTAGAACAACAAAACATAACCATTGAACAACAACAATCAGCACAAAGTTCACTAATTGCTTCTAATCAAGAGATGCAAAAACAACTTGAAGAAGTATTACAAGCATCTGTTATCATTGAAGAAGAAAGCAACCAACAAGAATCACAACTTTCTCAGCTTTCTCAACAAAACCAACAACTAACTGATAACATCAAAAACTTGACCAGTCAAATAGATGAGTTAACAAAGCTAAATGAACAATACGTATCTGAGCGATCATTAAGCGTTAAAGAATTAGAAACAAAATACCGAACACTCGTATCAGATGCCGAAACAAAAGTAACCCAACTTGATACTGAAATTGTTCAAAAGCAAACAGAATTACAACAATATTATGATCAAATCAATTCATATTTCTATATTGACGACGACCTAAAAATAAAATTAGTCGAAGAAAAATCAAATAATCAACATTACTGGGTGGCCGAAGTTATTGCCTCGAAAAATAAACAACTACAGTCCGAATTCGCTAATAATACTTATGGTGGAACTCGAGAAACATTATCTAGTATGGCTAATCGCGTAGGAGCAACACTTGCTATCAATGCATCAGGATTTTATACCGATACCAATAAACCAATGGGATCTATCGTTCGGGACGGCCAACTTCTTCAAACCGATCCAAACTTCACCTGGGAAGTCCTCTCTACCACTTGGTCGGGAGACTTAAACTTCTTCCAAGTAGATGATCAAGCCTCTGCTTATGCGGCTGATATCAACGATTCCTTTGCCTTTGGCCCAATATTAGTTCGAAATGGTGTAGCAACAGAAATCAAAGACACTTCTCGTCATCCACGAACAGCCATCGGCCAACTTGATGAAAATCGATACATCATCGTTGTAGCTGAAGGACGTCTACAAGATGCCGAAGGGCTAACCTTAACCGAACTACAAAACATTTTCCTAAGTCTTGGCTGCCAAACTGCGTATAATCTAGATGGTGGGGGATCAACAACTTTGTACTTTAAAGGAAAAGTGATCAATACACCATCAGATGGTGCAGAACGCGCCATTGCCGATATGATTTACTTCTAAAAAGGAGCTAAGCTCCTTTTTATTTTTGAAAATAAAATTTATGTCTTTCATATGTCATCGTCTGTGACAATTCCGTCACTTTAAAAATATCATCCAACCACGTATAATATATTTATAAAGAGATTGACGTTTAAAACTAGATTAAACTAGAGAAAAGGCTGAAATCACCAGTTAAAAATATAAACTACAAAAAGAAGCTAAAGGAGAGTTTATGATGTTAATACTTGATAACATTTTAAATGAGATTGACGAGGAATGGGATGTTCCCGTTGAAATAAACCATCATTATGATATGGCAATTTTTAATGAAAGTATGTCATCAGATATTAACAATCACGGACACCTTTTATCGGTCTTCTTTGCAGATTAATATAAAAAAGTCATCACCTATAACTAGGCGATGACTTTTTTTAATGCCTTCTGATCAAATTTTTGAATAATTGTTTCAACTGTGATGCCATCTATCTTTAAATCTTTTGCAATCTCACAAAGCGGAATCATTACAAAGTCACGTTCTGTCATAAATGGATGCGGAATCGTTAAACGTTCAGTATTTATCGTCTCATCTTCAAATAATAAAATATCTACATCAATAACACGTGGTCCCCATTTAATTAAACGTACACGGCCAAGCTCTTGTTCAATGAATTGACAACAATCTAATAATTCAACAGGAGACAAACTTGTTTCAATTAAAACAACCAAATTCATAAATAAATCCTGCTCCGTATATCCCCACGGACTCGTCTCATATAAAGAAGATAACTTTACGATGTGAATACCTTTATACCCATCCAATAACTTAATCGCATCATATAAATACTTTTTCTTATCTCCTATATTTGACCCTAAACTTAAATAAGCTAGTTTCATCCGATAACCCCTCCAACTTAACGTTTAATCGTCACTTCAACGGCAGCCGTTCCATTAAACCCAGTAATCGGAGGCTGCATTTTGCGGACTTCAACCTTCACCTTATCAATCACAGCATAAGTGTTTAATAAATCTGTCCCAATACGAAAGGCCAACGTCTCAAGTAAATCTACATGATCGCCATACATAATATCTGCCACCACATCGTAAGCATCTGCATAATTAATCGTTAAACTTAAATCATCAGTTGCTCCCGCTTCTAATACACAATCCGTATACATAAACACATCAACCTTAAACTTTTGGTCAAATTCATATTCATGTGGACATGCTCCATGCTTCGTAATAAACTCCATATCATTTAACATAATTTTCGCCATCTCAGTTTCCTCCTATAATTAAACTAAAGCTTTCATAACCTTTGCTGCTCTCGCATTTTCTAACACATCATGCACACGAATAATATGAACCTTTTGACTCACAGCAAAACAAGTCGCTGCCACCGTACCTTCTAAACGATTTGCTACATCCAGTCCACCAAGCAAATGTCCAATCGTTCCTTTCTTACTCACACCTAAAAGAAGTGGATAACCTAAAGAATGAAGCTCACCAACACGACGCATCAACTCAACATTACCCTCTACTGTTTTGGCAAAGCCAATCCCTGGGTCAAGAATAATCTTATCCTCACTAACCCCTGCTGCTTTAACCAACTCTACACAGTCTTTTAACTCCGTCATTACGTCTTGTACGATATCATCATACACGGTTAATTCACCTGTAATCGCCGTAATACAATCTGTTTCACTCATATTAGGCATACGATTATGCATCAGGACAACATAAGCACCTGAAGTGGCCATCACATCTGGCATATCGGGATCAAACTTGCCACCACCAATATCATTAATAATCTTAGCACCTGCTAAAACAGCCTGTCTTGCCACTTCTGCTTTATAAGTATCAATTGAAATCGGAACATCAATTTCTTCAACCAATCGTTTAATAACAGGAATAACACGAGCAATCTCATCTTCTACTTTTACAACAGTTGAACCAGGTCGTGTGGATTCCCCACCAATATCAATAATATCAGCGCCATCAGCAACCATTTGGCGTGCCTTTTTGACAATCTCATCAATATGTTGATAACTTCCACCATCCGAAAAACTATCCGGGGTCACATTCAAAATTCCCATAATAAGCGGTCTATTTTGAGCAAACACTCTCATCACCTCAATCAATAAAGCCTCTAAATTATACCTATTAGTATAATTCATCTCAAAATTTCTGTAAACATAAGAAAAAAAGTATCGGAAAATCCGATACTTAATTATTAGCCGCTTCTGCTTTAAAGTAACCTTTAGCATGTTTACAAACTGGACAAATTGCTGGAGCTGCGACACCATAATGAATATGACCACAAACCTCACAGTGCCAGGCAACAGGAGTTGGTTTTGTAAATAAAGTATCATTCTGCATATCTTTTGCAATTGCTGCAAATCGTTGACTATGAGTTTCCTCAATCTTAGCAATCATATTAAAAGTTGCTGCAATTTGATTAAATCCTTCTTTTTTAGCCACTTCTGCAAATGCAGGATAAATTTCCTGATGCTCATGAGTTTCAGCTGTAACAGAAGCTAATATATTTTGAAGGGTATTTTCTTGGTATATATCTACTGGATAAGCTGCATCAATTTCAATCTCTTCTCCATTAAACTCTTCAGAAAGATATTGAAAGAAAATCTTTGCATGCATTTGCTCTTGATTAGCTGTTAAAGTAAATGTTTTTTCGATTAATGGATAACCTTGTTTTTTTGCAATTGAGGCATAAAACGTATATCGATTTCTTGCCTGTGATTCACCTGCGAATGCACGCATTAAATTTTTATGTGTTTCAGATCCTTTTAAAGATGCCATCCCAACAACCTCCATATGTACGATTTCACCTTTATTTTGGAACATATTCATCCGATTATTCAAAATTACTCATCTATGTTTAAAATACTTTCACCTAGATGCCACAATGCACGAAGATTATACAAATATATGTAAACACAATAAACTCATCTATCACATCATCAGAAAAAAACTCCTCTTTGTCGATTAAGGAGGAGTCATGATACACTTAAATACAAATTCTTAATATAAAATTATATAACGTAACTTGATCTTCTATCAGTGAGGTAAATTCATTCGTCGCCTTAATAAACTCACCTCGTTTTTGTTCTACTTTATCCCTAAGTTCTTTCATATCCTTCGTTCTTAAATATGTTTTAAACGGCAAAGATAATTGCTCTAACTGTGGATATTGCTTATAATAAAAAGCTACTAAATCGATCATCGCAACATTCGCACGGTCATATTTCATTAACTGACGATTCAATAACTTCGTAAAATAAAAACATAACTCTGTCACAAGGGGAACGCTCTGACCTTCTTGCTGTAATTTTTTATTATATTCATTCGCATGTTTAAGTTGTGATAGCGTCGTTTTTAAATTACTTGATTTCGCAAAATGGGTATTAATTCCTTGTGCCATCAACCAATTATAAATACTAAACAAATTCGCTAAATCTAAATGACCCAGTTTTGCAAGAGTCACAGCAATACGATTTCTTAAATGACAACTAGCTTTTGGATCATCTTCTTCACCATACAAATAAACATACACTTTTAACCTTAATTCAAGAGGCAAGTAATCCACAGGACTTGTGGGATAAACTCTAAAATTACCTTTATATAACCACACGACTCTTCTAGATAAGAAAGACTCTAATTCCTCATCCACCTTCCCATGTTTATTTATAATATTCGCAAATGTTTTTTCGAAATAATCATATAAATCATTAATTTTTTTTTGCATTAGAGTGCTATACCAACTTGGAAATGTTTGACTTGTTTTATAATACTGATACAAATATAAATATTTAATTGTTGACAGATAAGCTTTACTATCAATACCCCGATTTAATTTCTTGGATTCTTCTAACAACCCCTCATTTTGTTGTTCACCGTAAAGTGAAACAAGTTGTTCGGACTTATAAATCGCCTTATTAATATTCATAATTTCACCCCACCTATTTAACTACGTAATACCCTATTGCCTTAATACATTATATGCAGGGAAAAGATTTATTTGTTAACACCTTTTAAAAAACTTAAAATGATAAATAAAAAAAGAAGGGGGTATCCCTTCTTATTCAGTCACTTCTTCAGCGGTTTCTTCTACCTCTTCTTTTACTACTACATCTTTTGTTGCAACTTTTGATTTTAAAGTAGGCGCAATTTCATTTAATAAATAATCACGAACTTGATCCCCTAAATCTTTACGATTTAAAGCAAAGTCAATTGTTGCCTTGATAAATCCAAATTTATCTCCAACATCATAACGTTTACCTTCAAAATCATAAGCATATACGGCTTGACGATCCATTAAACGATCAATTGCATCTGTTAATTGAATTTCTCCACCTGCACCTGGCTCTTGAGTTTCTAACATTTCAAAAATTTCAGGTGTTAAAACATAACGTCCCATTACAGCTAAGTTAGATGGTGCATCTTTTTGAGCTGGTTTTTCAACCATTCCACTTAATTTAACCATACGTCCATCTGCAACATGAGAAGATGATGGACGAACAATTCCATACTTAGATACATCTTCCCTTGGAACTTGTTGAACACCCATGATTGAGCATCCAATTTTATTATAAGCTTCTACTAATTGATGCGTTGCTGGATTCTCATCATTAACAACCACATCATCTCCAAGTAAAACAACAAAAGGCTCATCTTTAATAAATGTCTTAGCACAAAGAATCGCATGTCCAAGTCCTTTTGCTTCTTTTTGGCGCACATAATGAATTTGAGCCAAGTTAGAAATTCCTTGAACCATTTCAAGCATCTCTGTTTTACCTTTCTTAGCTAACGTATCCTCAAGTTCATATGACTTATCAAAATGGTCCTCAATTGGACGCTTCATTGAACTTGTCACAATTAAAATCTCTTCAATTCCTGAAGCAACAGCTTCTTCAATAATATACTGAATCGTTGGTTTATCTACGATAGGTAGCATCTCTTTTGGTTGTGCCTTTGTAGCAGGTAAGAATCGTGTTCCAAATCCAGCTGCTGGGATAACTGCCTTTCTTACTGGTTTACGCATCGTTTCATCTCCATTCACTTAACACTCTATATTAGATGTTTAATCAGTGTCATTATATCACAACTAACTGACTAAGTAGAAGTAGTAATGGCTAAATTATGTAACCGATTAACTATGCTATCTTTATTTCGAAATACAACCAACTATTTCTCCTAATAAATTTAAAATTAATATCTGATTTATATCACAAATTATTCCATTCTTCATAAATTAAATTAGGTAGTGAAACTACCAATTATGTTAAATGAGGTGAATGTAATATGTGTGGAAATCAAGGAAATTCATGCTGTTTCATTTTAGTGTTATTTATTTTATTAGCTATTATTTCTTGCTGCTGCTGGCGTTAGTGAATAATGCTATGAAACCTGAATAATATAGATGTGGGAAAGGGACTATCTCATTTGAGATAGTCCCTTTTTGTTTTACTAAAGCTGAGAATAATGTTATTTGACACGTCTACGATTAACTCGTCCATAAGCAATTTTCCATATAATAGTGCGTTGAAAATACTTCATTGGTCTTATTCGAGATTGTCTCATCTAATACCAGTCCGTTACTTACATCTGTTTATCAATTAGCGCTACCTAATTAATACCCCTAAAGGTCACCTCTTTTCAGAGCGTGCGCAGACTATATCTTCATCCTAAAAACTATAGGAGCACCATTTTTCGAATTACCAATCACTTGTAATTCTACTCCCACGCAATGGGATAGTCGTTGAACGTTTTCCATATCACTGAGACTTAGGAAATTCGCTGCTAAACATCCATTTTTCATAAACACTTAGGATTTAACCATATGTTCATCTCAATGTTTTTTTCTGCTTTCGCTACGTTCACGCTTATCTTTTCAGATGACGTTTTCGTACATTGAGCTTTAGGATTTCAAAGCAATTAACGGTGAGTATCTGCTAATCACTTAACAGACAAGGCTAGTATACCCCTTTTTAGCACAATCGTTTTTACGTGCTTATTAAAATCTATTCAACTTTACTAATTAATATACTAATTAAAGTAACTCAGCCAAAGCACTAGCTTCTTCACTAGTCACATCGATGGCACTAATCATCTCGTAATATATTTTAACTTCTTCCATCTTCCCATCATTGACTGCTATATTCGCTAACTCATAATATTCATTCACTGTTTCTGCTATAATATTCTCTCTTAATTGTGATAGCTCCTCTACTTGTGCATCAGTAGTTGCATATTTGACAGCTTCTTCTAAACTATTTAAGAATAATGAATAAAATAATTTATGATTAAAATATGTTGATGCCTCTGTTTTCGCTCTATCTACATAATATTCAAATAGAACATTTTGATAATAATCGATTTTCTCTTGCGTTTCTTCAACGTTTACACCATATGATAATGCAAGTTCTAATTTCCCCATAATCATTAAGTATAAATGCTTATCATATAAATCATCAACTTCTTCGTAAATAGATTCTACTAACCTTTGAGCTACTACTTTTAATTCATCCTGCGCTTTTTCATATCGTTCTTCATCACTTGGAATAACATTTTGATAATAGTAATACGCACTATCATAGTTTTTATTTTGATTTGCTCTTTCACCTTTTAAGTAGTTAGATTTTGAAGTAATTAATTGCTTCACTTCATCGATATTCTCTTCAATTACTTTTTGTTTAACTGCCTGATAAGCTTTTTCATAACTTACTAGGGCTCCTTCTAAGTCATCATTTAAAAGTGAAACTTTAGCACTTTGAATATTTTTATACATTTCGATATAGCCCGGAGCCTCTTTTACAATAAAGAACATAAAAATAATTAGGAATAATCCGATTCCTAATCCAACTTTTTTTCGATTTGTAATAATCCAATTTTTGAAATTACTCATTCCTAATACCCCTAACCTGACTTAATAGTTACATAAAAAGTCATTTTAATACAATTTTAGACTCTTTTCCATGTAATATCCTATCAGATATCCTACTAAGGATAAAGCATTTTATCATTAATTTTCCAACAAATTAAAAAAGCTCCAAAATGTTTAATGACACTTTTGAGCTTTTTTATTACAAATCATAATTTTATGCCCTGGATTGAGATAAATCGGTCCATATTTTTCAATATAACGAGTTAAAAACAAAGTAAACTCCGCTATACGATGTCTTTTTACAATCAAATCAATAAAATTTAAATTTTTAGCTGCAATTAATAAATTTATTAAAACATCTGCTTCATAAATTCCTGAATTATTATTATAATTTATGATTTCAATACTTTCAAATTTCTTTTCTAAAAATGACTCCACTTCATATCGTTCTAATCCAGTAGGATCCATTTGAATATCTAAACTTGAGTCAAACTGATACAATAACTGATTCATTATATTTGTAAGTTGATTATTATCAATAAAGAAATAACAAGTACCATTTGGTTCAACCACTCGACAACATTCTTCAATCATTATAAGTTGATCACTTAGACTACATTCCTCAAAATCAATACGAGAAATGACTTTATTAAAACTATTATCATCAAACTTTAAACGCTTATAATCAACTAACTCAACTGGATAATTAATATTTCTTGATTTTAGATTTTGCTGTGAAATCCGAACATTAACTAAAAGATTCTCCCCTAATGTAATAGGTGCATATGATTTTAACTTCTCCACATTTTGACACCATAGAACGCCAAAAGAACAACCTAAATCTAAAACAGTAGTGTCTACCTTTAAATTTAGATAATCAAAAAAGCTACGACTAATCCATCTTTGATGTTGTCCAGAATTAAAATACTTCATTTTTAACTTATAATATTGTTCATTCAATGGATGTAGATTAATGATATAAGATTTATTATTAAATTTAAAATGAGATGTTACCCTACGTACTAACTCCACCCTATACTACCTCGATCTTATCTTAAATTTAGACAGCTAATTTTAAACTACATTTATTTTTACCTATGATGAGATTTACACGACGCTTAATTAAAATTCCACCATCTTCTTTTATTTTGTTCAATAAAAATGTTCTAAATTTTGATAATCCAGATTCGGAAATGATAAGTTTCAAACTATCAAATTCACGTTCTGATAATAAATATCCGATTAAGTCATCAACATTCGTTATCCACCAGTCAGATTTAAAATACTCGACTTTAACCTCTGAAAAAATCAGTTTAAAAAAATCATGTACTTTATCGACATTTACGATTTGAAATTGACTCCAATCTAAACCACTAGCTAATCGTGAATCATACTCTATTAATAGTTCATAAATAGAATCATAATATTCCGCTGAAAGATTGGAGAAATAAAGAACCCCATCGTCTTTTAGAACTCGTAATCCTTCAGATAAAAAACTCATCCTTACGTCTTCAGGTATCAAACTAAATGATGAATTACTAAATATAATATCAATTGAATGATTCGGTAAGTTTAACTTACTTTTCGTTGAAAGACTTACTTTAAGGTTCGATACAATATTTTTTATAGCTGTTTTAAAATGAATCATCCCACCAAAATACTGATCTAAAACATAAACGTTTTGAAATTTACTGAAAACCTCTTTATGCTTCATCAAAGCTAGACCACTAATATCAATAAACTCAATAGCATTTTTATTTTTATTAGGATTCACATTTTCATTTACCCACTGAAGATAATCCATTGATGAAGTTGCATATTTCTCCATCATATAAACTAAATCATATTTTCGACGATAACTGCAATTTTGAACATTAGAAGACTTTGTAAAAAAAGGTACCAACATTTTGTTCTTCATACTAAAATTAAATAGATTGTTCGCAATCACGAATTATTCCCCTCCTTAGTGACTTCGTTTACGATAAGTTATCCCCTTCTTATCAACAAAACCAAAAAATCTATGTGGATAAGAAACACATACCTTAAAATATGGTAATATCAATTATCATTAGCTATATTTCATCTTTATTATCTATTAATATCCACAAGACTGTGTATAAATCTATTCTAACATATTGTGGAAAAAAATAAATATCTTTGTTCCTGTTTTTTACATTTTTCTGATATTTCGATAAAATTCTCACTTTTTAAAAATAACATTTTAGAGTATTTTGTCTTTTTTTACACACTGTCGACACCTAATTGTCGAAAAATTATTTATCTTATCCCCTAATTTCAACTTTAAGCTGTTGATAATATCCACAATAAAAAAAGATAGTGGATTTTCCACTACCTATCACATTATAGTCACTCTATTTTTTTACCACTACGACACCAACGCACAAAATGTTCACAATTATTTGTAATCAAATTATATTTTTCTTCCCCTAATCGACTAACAGCCCTGACCATTACTTCTTCCCTTGAATAAGTTATTTTACTTTGAACAATAAAAATAGGCATCCCCTTTGCAAACTGTTCTAAAGTCACAATACAAATTCGATTAAAATCATAATGAATAACAAGTCCAAGACCAAGATAAAGTCCATGATGAGTATACGGCGTTGGTTTATATCGAGTGACGCATATATGATCAGCACAATCTAAATTATATTTAGAAGGAACATAGCGTTGATTAGCCCTTAAGTTAAAATCACTATCAATTTTATTCCCTATTGTTCGTCCTATCCGTTCTACCTGTTCGACTGCATCTACAATTTTATGATACTTAGGTGAACTCCCTTCAGTCTCTTTTTTAGAGTTTTTTCTGTTTTTTCTTCGTCTATCGTCAGTCTTCACGTTATCACCACCATTTACATCGTTACTATAGTGTATGAATAACTAAAATCACTTGTGACTTTTAAGAAAAACTATGAATATTGCAGATACTAATCGCATATATATTGATATAAATTATTTAAAAATATTAAAAAGGGGGGACCTTTGTGAAATTTCAACTTGTTGATCCTTCATACTGTGTCACAACTGATTTAACCTATCATAAACATGCGATTCGCGAAGGAATCCACGTCCTATATCCAAACGCAACAATTAATATCCACCGATATTATTTTGAAATTGAGGATGAATCGACTGAAATCATTAAAGACTTACCGTTAATTAATGAAGAAATTGCAGCAAGAGATCCTTATCTAAAATCCCTCTTCAAAGACTATCCAACGAAGCAGAACAATGAAATTACACTCTCATCTTTTCTATTTAAAGATGCCAACTAAATATAAAAAAAACGTAGATTTTTTCTACGTTTTTCTTTTCTATCTTTTAAATTTACTAAATAAACTCTTAAAAAATCCTGATTTTTGAACCTCAATAGGCATAACCACTTCAATTAACTCATTATTATAAACCTTTAACGGATTTTCAATGAATAACTCACGTGCTTTATCACCACTTAATCGGGTGATTTCATCTAATGCTTTTCTTACCTTAGGTGCACGGTTTCTTGGTGTATGAGCATCTGTTGCAACAAAATGAATCATATGATGTTCAATTAACGTGATCACAGTTTTTTGAACGCGTTCTCCAAAAAATCCCCGAATACTTCCGACATTTGCCTGACATAAAACACCTAAATTCAAAAACTTTAACAATATATTAGGATCCTCCATAATCATTGGATAACGTTCCGGATGCGCAAGAATCGGAGTCAACCCCATTAATCTTAATTCATAAAAAACATCCTCAGCATAAAGTGGGATATCATTCATCGGGAATTCAACTAAAATATACTGCCCATTATTAAGTGTACTAACCTCGCCAGATTCAACTAATTTCGGTAAATCCGGAGTTAAATAAATTTCCTGACCGACTGCAAGTGATAAAGCAATATTCTCTTTTTTTAAAACATTATTCACTTCGTCTACAAGCTGTTGAACCTGCTCCTTATTAGCATAATCACTATACTGGATATAGTGTGGTGTTGCAATAATATGATAAATCCCTTCACTTACCGCAATACGTGCCATTTCTAAAGTTTCATCCATAGATTTTGCACCATCATCAATTCCAGGTAAAATATGACAATGAATATCAATCATAAACTATCCCCCTAATAACCAAATTATTATATTATTTATTTTATCTCATCTATTTTGAACAAACAATTAATATTACCTTTAAAATCTTTCCCTTTATGTGACCTATATCACATTTTTATCTCACTATATCTGATATAATACTCTTAACTAGATATGAAAGGGATGAATGATATGAGTGAAATGATTTCAATGAAATGTGGTTGTGAATTTGAAAATGGTCAAGCCGTAGCAGATAAAGTGCGTATGAAAGGATTTGCTGATAAAGAAATGCCAACACCAGCAACTATTAACTGTTCTTGTGGAGAAACATACACTAAATTAAAATTAGTTGATCAGTGTCCAAACTGTAACATGACATATGCCGTTACACCATGTTCTGCTGATGATCATCAATATATCGTTCCAGCTGGATTAAACTATTAAGATCATTAAACCCCATCAATTATAAATTTATAATTGATGGGGTTATTTTTTATTTTCTTGAATAATTAGGAAGAACCGTTAAATACTATGAAAGAAATCGACATGAAAGGAAGATTCAGAATGAAACGTTTAATGGTTATGTTTATGATTGGGTTATGTTTAGTTGCTTGTTCAAACAATAAATCAACAACGACAACAACAGAGAACAATACAACTCAAAATACGCCAACAACAACTACTACAGAGGATAAACAAATTAAATATGTAAGTGACTTAGGATTTAAAAATGTTACTAATGTTAACGGAAGTAAGTACTACCAAACCTATACACTTGATGAAGCAACAGCTGCACAAGGCGATGTCTATAATCAATGGTTATATACATGGGTAGAACCAAGTGAATATGTTGGGAAAACAGTTGATGTTTATCAATATACAGGAACAAAAGATAACAAAGATTATGATATTTATTTACTAATGAGCGGAGACAAAGAAATCGGTGGTTACTACTATGAAAAAGGAAAAGATATGTCTTCTGCAACAATTTTAGATAATTCAGTAACTGCCCGTATCGCATCTGACTTCCAAGCAACATGGGATAAGTTATTTAATATTCAAAAATAAAATAAAAAAATCCTCAGATTAATCTGAGGATTTTTTTACTCTATTAAACTAGCTTTCACAACATATCTTTCAGGTGTTGGCCCCATATAAACAAACGGATAACAAGTCACTAATGTAATCATTGATCTATCTGATGACTCGTAAATCCAATCATCATCTGGATCAACAATCTGAATATCTTGTATCTCATAAGTCAAGGTATTATCTAATGTCTCAATTGTAATTAACTCTCCAACCTCAACATGTTTTAAATTCCAAAAAATTTCTTCTCGGTGGCCGTAAAGTACTGAATTACCCACATCACCAATCATAGATGTGTCGTCATCTATTCCTACCCCTTTTGTCAAAATCGCATCAGATGTTCCAACACGGATTGGCAATAACTTGTCAAATGAAGCAATCTGCATCATCCCAACAATACTTTGATCGACATTCTCATTCGATGTTTCTTCCTTAGGAGTATTTTTTAATTCCTCCCATTGTTCCACCGATTCTTTAACTCCTTTATTCATCTCAATTAATGGATAAATTCCTATACCTAAACAAACTACACCAATCAAAATCAATAAAATTGGTATTATCTTCTTCATCACTTCTACACCTCTAACGCAAAGGAGAAGCACGTTAGTAGCGCCTCTCCTTTTATGATTACTGAACGTAATTTAAATTATCAAATGAAACAATTGTTTTTGTCTGATTATTTGCGTCAATATACTCAATCTCAACTACGTCACCTTCGCGGGTAATAGCTAACTCCGGTGAGATAGTGCTTGCTCCCATCAATAATAAATTAGTTTGATCTTTTAAAATAATCGTATAATAAGTATTTCCATCACTTTGACTCATTCCAAAACGCTCAACAGTCCCCTTAATTGACTTACGTTCTCCTGATGCAAGATTTGAAAAATCACCTTTTCCAAACATCAACTTCGTATAATTAGCACGAGCCTCACTTAATGTTTCACCTGTACCAACCATCGAATAATCTTTTACATTAACAAATGCATATTGCTTAACTAAACCTTGGTTATCCTTTAACGTCATAAAATACGTTGGTTCATTTTCAATATTTAATAACAATGGGAAACTCGCAGAATATGACATTTGTTGAACTTTTCCTTCTGCTGAACGCATCGCTGCAATCTCAGTTGCACCTGCAATTTTATAGAACTTTGTTTCCTTCGTTCTCGTATTCGATAACATAAATCCAACCGTTGATTCATCAGAGCTAGCTGAAGTCATACCAGTATAGAAATACCACTCTCCATCGACATACATATAATTACTTCCCTGAGTTGCTTGAATAATCCCTTTTTTAGCAAATAATGTATTGAAGAATCCGTTTGTATACCACCCCCAGTCATTAATTTGATTAATCACAAATGATTGTGGTTGGATACGGTCAATCCATGTTGGTGCCTCTTCAGTTGAATATTTATGAGTCTCTCCAGTTTGCGCATCAACCACTACTACTCCAGTCGCATCAGATCCACCATTAATTCCGACTTTCTTAGTATAAGTTGTCACAACCCAATAAGGGCGTCCTGAATCATCTAATTCAAATGAGAAATCAGTCAATCCTTCAAACATATTTCCTTCAAAATATACCTTACGTTTAATATCATCATTAAAGAATGCCGAAGGTAAATACTTTAAGTGAATTGGGTTTCCTTCTGCATCTTCTTGAACTAAACGTACATCCTGAGCATCAGTCGCTGAAACCATTATATATCCAGGGGTCCCCTCATGATTAGCAAACCACTTAATAATATCAATATGTTCAAGAGGTGCTACCCAGAATAACTCGTCATTCATACTAATTAACGTATAATCCCCAACATAAACCTGAGACCCCAAACCAACATCTTCTCCAAGCTTTTTCTCACCTAAACGGCGAGCATAATCTTCATCAACTGTTGGAATCTTAGATAAATCAACTGATGGAATCTCTTCAACAAATTCTTTTGTCTCCACATTACCAATTAAATCGTGATATTGTTTGCTCCAAAAAATAGGTAATGATGATAACTGATATCCAAAATAAATGATAATCATCGTCAGTAAAACAAACTTAATTTTTGAACCTGGAAAACTAATGGGATGTCCTTTAGCTATATCTTGAAAAATATAACGTACATCTTCATAAAAATAAGCAATAATTGCAATAATTAATAACCCGTAGAATAATCCAAATCCTTCTTCAAATCTAATATTTAAAGGTACTAATAATACATAATCCGCAATTAAAAATAAAACAATCAACGGAATAATTGTAACTAAAATATTACGTAATCTTTTCACATTATTCACTCCATTATTTAATAAGACGTATAAAAATTATTAATGTAATTATATCAAATCATGATATTTATTACCACACTTTCCCCTTACTACTATCATTTAGAAAACGACACCCTTCATCGCTTAATCTAGTAAAACCACTAAAATTCTTCATCACACTCTATATTATTAAAAGACTTTGAATGGTAGTCTTCAAAATTCACGACAAATAAAAAATCCTCGAAGTTTACCTCGAGGAAGATAATCAGAAAACACTTGGTGGAGATAGTGATAGAATTTGAAGTCTTTTTAGAATCTACGCCGCAAATCATAGATTCCAAATTTAGTTTTATTTATATTTGAGGAGTACAAAACTAATCTATAGGGAATAAGTATTCTTAAAAAATACTTGAATGACTTCCAAATTTCTATAGGTGATAAATTCGATGAAAACTCATGACAATTTTCATCAAAACTGACACTATCCTGTCATTAAATGACCATGTTTCCTAACACGTATATTATACTATAATTTTACATATTTTTGTGAATTTTTTTAAAAAGTTTGTGATTTTTTTATTTTTGTAATTAAATTTAATAAAAAAATAAGGTGAAATACTCACCTTATTTGCAAATTATTATTTTAACGCAGCACTAATTTCATCAATCATCATATTTGTTGAAGTAAATCCACCACTCGCTGTATACCAAATCCCAGCATTTAAATAAACAATGTGATCATTTACACTTGCATTTGTTGCATGAATTAATTCATTATCTAATAAAGCCGCAGCCGTTGATTCTCCTCCAATCGCAGCCCCACGATCAACAACAAATAGATAATCTGGGTTAACTTCTAAAACATATTCAAATGAAACATTTTGTCCATGTGTTGATACTTCAATATTTTCATCAGCTGGAATAAATCCAAATGTATTGTGGATGATTCCAAAACGAGAAACTTGACCATAAGCACTTACAGAACCATCATTAACTAACGTAATTAAAGCATTAGCTCCTGTTGCCGTTACAGCTTCATTTAAAGTCGCAACTGATTCCTCAATTTTAGCTAATTCTTCTGTAACAAACTCTTCTTTTTCAAAGATTTGACCTAAAACTATCATATTTTCTTTGAATGATTCTAAATAATTCTCATTATCAATTCCCATGGAAATAGTTGGCGCAATTTTTGATAATTCTTCATAGTAATCAGATTGACGTCCAGAAATAATAATTAAATCTGGTTGCATTTCATAAACAGCTTCTAAATCTACTTCTTTTAAAGAACCTGCATTAGCATATTCAGAACCATCAAATTTTGATAAATGTTCTGGCATTGAACTTGATTGTGGAACTCCTGTAATTTCAACCCCCATGTAATCTAATGAATCTAAAATTCCGTAATCGAAAACAACAACATTTTCTGGGTTAATTTCAACTTCTGTTTTCCCTAAGTCATGTTCAATTATTAAAGTTGTTGCTACTTCTTTATTTTCAGTTGATTTTACTTCTTCAGATACAGCTGTATCTTCTGCCGGTGCTTCCATTGCAGGTGCCTGTGAGCATCCTACCATTCCCATTGCCAAAACGGCCATCATTACTAATAAATTTTTCTTCATTTTTCTTTTCCACCTTTTCTTATATATTTAATCCTAGCCTAGTAATACACACAGATTTTTTTGTTATTAATCTCTTTAACTTCAAAATCCATATCATATAACTCGCTTAATGTTGATGCCTGCATAATTTCATCTACTGTTCCGCAAACCGAAATTTCACCGTTTTGCAAAGCAATAATTTCGTCTGAATAACATGATGCAAAATTAATATCATGAATCACAATAATAACTGTTTTACCAAGCTCATCTGTAATACGACGTAACATCTTCATAATTTGCACACTATGCTTCATATCAAGATTATTTAAAGGTTCATCAAGTAAAATATAGTCAGTATCTTGTGCCAACACCATTCCGATAAAAGCGCGTTGCCTTTGGCCCCCACTTAACTCCTCTAAAAACTTATCCTGAATATCCTCAAGTTGCATATAATGAAGCGCCTCGTCAATCTTAGCTTGATCGACTTCCGTTAAATTACCTTGACTGTGTGGGAAGCGACCGAACGCGACTAAATCTCGAATTGTAAGTCGGACGCTTAAATGATTACTTTGCTTAAGTATCGCCAGGACTTTAGCTAATTCATTTGTTTTCCACTGTGATAACTCTTTTCCATCAATAAAGACTTCACCAGAATCTCTTTTCAACAAACGACTCATCATTCCTAATACGGTACTTTTCCCAGCACCATTTGGTCCGATAAATGAGGTAATCTTTCCCCTCTTAATTTGAAAAGAGACATCATTTACGACAGCTTTTGAACCATATTTCTTTGAAATATTTTTCACCTCAATCATACGCGCTCCTCCTTTAACAGAACATAAATAAAGTAAATCCCACCGACAAAGTTAATAATAACCCCAATTGTTGTACTAAATTGGAACACTCTCTCAACTAAGAACTGACCTCCAATTAACGATACAATACTAATTAATATTGCACCTGGAATTAAAACACTATGACGATAATCTTTAAATAATTGATAAGAGAGATTGGTTACCAGTAATCCTAAAAACGTAATAGGTCCTACAAGTGCTGTTGAAACAGCAACTAAAATTGAAACAACAACCAATAATTTTCGAACAATCTTATCGTAATCAATACCTAAATTAATCGCATGTTCACGCCCTAAAGATAAAACATCTAATCGCTTCATATCTTTAAATGCCCATAAAAATGTAACAACTATTGTTAAAAATGAAATCATTAATAAAGATGATTTAACATTATTAAAACTTGCAAACATTTTATCTTGAACGATTAAAAATTCATTTGGATCCATCACCATTTGCATAAATGAAGATAAACTACTAAATAAGGTTCCAAAAATCATTCCGAGCATTAGTAAGAAGAATAAATTCTGATTTTCCTGCTTGAACATAATACGAAATAATACTAACGAAAACAGAACCATTAAAATTCCAGCTAAAATAAAGTTAACATTCGAACCAATTAAAGCAACATTTGCTGATCCAAAAATAAAGACAATGACAGTTTGTAACATTGTATATAAGGAATCCAACCCAAGAACACTGGGCGTTAAAATCCGATTATTAGTAACTGTTTGAAAGATAACTGAGGATACTGCAATTCCCCCACCTGTTAACATAATCGCAATTAACTTTGGAATTCGTCTTGACAAAGCATATTGATAAGAATTCGGATTTAATCCGTATGCTAAATATAATACGCTAAAGCCAATCGCTAAAATGAGTAGGATACTAAAAAACTTACGACGTTGCATTTGATTTCCTCCTCATAATTAAAAATAAGAAGATAATGCTTCCAATGACACCTACCGTTAATCCAATCGTAACTTCGTATGGATAAATAACTAATCTACCAATCAAATCACAGATTAGTAAGAACAATGCTCCTAAAATAGCAGTATGACCTAAACTATTTTTTAGATTATCGCCTAAGTATAATGACACAATGTTAGGAACAATGAGGCCGATAAATGGGATAGCTCCAATAGTAATGACGATAACTGATGTAATTAAAGCAACAATCGTTAATCCAATATTCACAATCCACTTATGATTAAGACCTAAATTTGTTGAAAAATCTTCTCCCATTCCTGCGATTGTAAATTTATTAGCATATAAAAATGCAACGATAATAAGTGGAATACTTAAATAAATAAGCTCGAAATTTCCTTTCATCACATTTGTAAAATTTCCTTGAGCCCAAGATGAAATATTTTGGACTAAATCAAACTGATAGGCAATAAACGTTGTAATGGAGTTAACAACATTCCCAAGCATCATCCCGATTAAAGGGATAAATAAACTATTTTGAAATTTAATTTGCTTTAATATTCCCATGAATAAGAATGTTCCTGCTAAAGAACAAATAAAAGAAAAAAACATTTTATGTAGCGGAGATGCTCCAGCAAAGAATAACATAGCGATAAGCATTCCTAATTTAGCAAAATCGATTGTGGCAGCAGTCGTTGGAGAAACAAATTTATTTCGTGTTAATTGCTGCATAATTAAACCACAAATACTCATTCCAACCCCCGCAACTAATATACTTAGCAATCTCGGAATACGACTCACAAATAAAATAAATAATTGATCAATGTCTCCATTGATAACTGAATCTAACGTAACATTACTTGCTCCAACAAATACTGAAACAATAGACAGTATTAACAATAGAATTAATAAATATCGCTTCTTCAAATTCATACCTCTTCCCCGTTGTCAACATATTTACTCTCAATAAATTCTATGTTATAATTAATCCAACTTAATTGATAATTATTATCATTTGTTTTTATTATAACAGTTAACCAAGTAACATTCTTAACTATGTTTAGATTTTTATAACTATATTTAGGTTTTAGCCTTTTTATTGATAATAATTATTATTATCTTTTTATTTTTTTATATGGAGGGAAAAAAATGAACGATACAAACAAAAATAAAGCTCCAAATTCCGGTCTTTATGGCCCACAAGTTTTAGCATATATCTCAAATAATTACGATCGAAACTTAGTTTTAGAAGACGTTGCTAGCTACTTTCATCTTAATAAATGCTATTTTTGTTCTGTTTTAAAAAAGGAATTGGGGAAAACTTTCTCACAAGTTGTTAATGAAATTAGAATTGAAAATAGTAAACCACTACTCGAGGAAGGAAGATTATCAACCCTTGAAGTTGCATTAACAGTTGGATTTAATAATCAAAACTATTTCAATATGACATTCAAAAAAATAACAGGGATGACACCCCTACAATATCGTCGAATTGCAAATCAAAAATAAAAAAGGTCAAAGCACAAGCTTTGACCTTTTTTATTAATCTACTAATAATTCACGAAGTACACGTCCATCTGCTTCAGGCATTTCAAATCCTAAAATAGCTGCACATGTTGGAGCAATATCCACAACTTTAGCAACTGAGATTTCTTTTCCTTCAAGTACCCCTGGACCACTTAAAATTAAACATGGTTGCTCCCCTTTACTTGGGATATGTCCATGTGTACCACGACTTACACGATAATCATCATTCATAATTGGATTTTGATAATCAGCTAATAGATTCCATCCAAATGCGGCTCCTTCTTTAGCTTCTAATACAAATGTAAACTCTCCATTTAAACGATACGTTTTATTAACTTCCTCACGCGTAAAAATATGCTCAATATGTAATAAATCACGATTTTCGTTTAATAACTGATAAACCTTTTGAACCATTTCTTCATCTTTAGGATTTTTTAAATAAACTTGAGCAGATACAGCACTAGATTGGATATAAGCTTCCCAATCTGTCATTTTTCCATTCTCATCTACTGTTAATAATCCATTTTCAATTAATAATTTATTCGCATTAATATTCATATCCACATCAACTTGTCCATGATCTGAACAGAAAACAAACGTTGTTTTTTCATATAAATCATTTGCTTTTAAAGCATTTACAACGATTGCTAACATATCATCTAAATATTTATACGCATCTACTAATTTTTCAGATAATACCCCGTGTGAATGACGATAATGATCTGGTAATGTCATATGCATTAACATTACATCTGGTTGATATTTATTAATAACATATTCTGTTGCTTTTGCAGAAAATTTATCTGTTGAATAATAATTTGGTAACGTCCATGCTTCCGCACAATAGTCCCACATTTCCTGTGTTAAAACATCATTTGAATTTTTACGAATTTCAGATTCTTGTTCTTCTTTAGGATAATGAATTCCAGCACGTTGAACAACATAATCAACATTTGCTCCTACTAATGTTGGCCAACTATTAATAAATGCTGAATAACCATTTTCTTGAGCTAGTTCAGGTAGAATTTGAGCTTTATTTTGTGAACGTAACTCATACCAAGGTGCATTATTAACTAATGGTGTAAATACCTCATTTGTGATAATTCCATGTTTATTAGGATAAGTTCCTGAAACAATCGATGCATGAGCTGTATAAGTCATTGATGGATATACTGTCTCAACTGATTTTACAATTGATGCTTTTTTTAAAATTGGTCCAAACGTTGGTAACTGTTTTAAAATTTCAATATCTTTACCAATCATCGCATCTAATGACATCAATAATAATTTCTTCATATCATCCACGCCCTTTCTTTGCTGTCCTCAGATATAAAATAACTTTATTAATATGATGACATAATTTTGTATAAATGTCCAATATTTCCGCTCACGCCTTCCTTAGTCCACACGTATAGTAATATTGAGCTCAATCTCGACAAAAGCGATAAGGAGTGACACTGATGAAAGTATTAAATACTATTCTTATCATTTGTGGTTTATTATTATTTTACATCGGACTTCAAGCAGATACCCAAGCTCCTTCAAACTCTTCTGATTTTTCAAGCCTAAGATATCAGCTTGAACAAGGTAATATTGATCTCCGCCCTAATATCATTAAAGTTATTGATGAATTCTATCCGATGTAATAAAAAAATCCATTATTTCAAAATGAAATAATGGATTTTAATTTTATCCAAAAATAATTTTATAAATAACGTAAAACCAACCAAGTAATCCATGAATAATCGCCCATAAAATAGAGTGATGTGCTGTGTAAGAGATAACAACTGCAAGCATCATTCCTAAATTATAGCTTTTTCCTAGAACCGACATCATTCCCTTTCTTAGTTCATGTCGATAATCGTTTCTTAATTCTTGGCGAAGCTCTTCTTTAAGTTCCTCACGCCAATAATCCTTTTGTGAAGATGTACTTCCATCACTAATAACTTCACCTTCAACTACTTCAATATTATCTTCATAGCGATTCATATTAATTCATCCTTTAATTACTTTACTCGTTCTTTTAAGGCTTCTAATTCTTCAGCAGTAAATTGATAACGTTCCATACAGAAATGACAAACTGCCTCCGCACCGTGATCTTCATCAATCATCGCTTGGATTTCATTTTCTCCTAAACTAATAATTCCATTTTCAAATTTATCTTTTGAACATTTACATTCAAAATGAACATCATGACGATCTAAAATACGAACATTTTCCGAACCAAAAATCGTTTCTAAAATTTGTTCAGGAGTAAGACCTCCATCAATCATTTGAGAAACAGGTTTAATATTAGATAAAGCAGTTTCTAACTTCACTAATGTTTCTTCTGTAGCTCCTGGCATTACTTGAATAATAAATCCTCCAGCTGCTTTAACTGAGTTATCTGGTTCAACTAAAACCCCTACGCCAACAGCAGATGGAACTTGTTCAGATACTGCAAAATAATACGTAAAGTCATCACCAATTTCACCTGATTGTAACGGAACTTGTCCTGTGAAATAATCTTTTAATCCTAAATCCTTTGTCACTGATAACTGCCCATCAGTTCCAACAGCCATCCCTACATTTAATTTTCCTGAATTATATTGGAAGTGTACTTCTGGATTCGTAACATATCCACGTACAATACCTTTTGAGTCTGCATCTACAATAATTGAACCGATTGGTCCATTTCCATTAATACGAATAGTAATTGTTTCTTCACCTTTTAACTGGCTTCCCATCATAGCAGCAACCGTTAAAGTTCTACCAAGAGCAGCCGAAGCAGTTGGCCAGCAACCGTGACGACGACGTCCTTCTTCAACTAAATTTGTTGAACTTACAGCAAATGCACGAATTTGATCATCAAATGCTAATGCTTTAACTAAATAATCTTTCATTTAATGTGCCTCCTTGTTGTCTCTTTTATTTCTTAGGAAATCATTTTTATGTTGTCTATGATAACAAAAATACACTTATTTTTCTACTCATTATTGTCAGTATTAATTTTATATTGAGCTAATAGGAAAAATTTATTTACATCATCTCATAAAAAAACCGTTTCTCTAATGAGAAACGATTTTTTTATTATAACTCTTCAATTGGAGGTAATTCATCCTTTGAATGAGTTAATGTTGATTTTAATTGATAATTATTATTTTCACGCACTAATTTGAAATTAGCTTGTTTTTTATCATCTTTATTAGAGCTACTAATTGTATAAGCTGTTGTTTCTAAGTGACCTTTTTCAACTAACTCATCAATTTGTTCTTTCGTTAATGTTTCATACTCTAACAATGTTTCAGCGATTAATTTTACTAAATCTTGATTTTGCTCAAGAACCTTGCGACAACGTTCATAACATTCACTAATAATCTCATGAATTGCCTCATCAATTTGACGTGCTAAATGATCAGAGAAGTTCTTATCTTTATTATAGTCACGTCCTAAGAATACATTTCCACTACGTTGTTCGTATTGGATAGGCCCTAATTTACTCATCCCGTATTCAGTAACCATCGCACGTGCAATAGCAGTTGCTTTTTGGAAGTCATTATGAGCTCCCGTTGTTACCTGGTGGAACGTTAACTCTTCTGAGACACGTCCAGCTAATAATCCAGTAATACGGTCTAATAAATCTTGTTTAGTTTGTAAATAAGTTTCCTCTTCAGGAAGCATTAAAGCATATCCTCCCGCTTCTCCACGAGGAATAATTGTAACTTTATGTACAATCTCTGCATTTTCAAGTTTTAATCCAACAACAGCATGTCCTGCTTCATGATAAGCAACAACACGTCGTTCTTTTGGTGAGAATACTTTTGATTTTTTAGCAGGTCCCATCATAACGCGATCCGTTGCTTCATCGACATCACGCATTTGAATTTCTTTACGATTTTCACGAGCTGCTAATAAAGCAGATTCATTTAATAAGTTTTCAAGATCCGCTCCACTAAATCCTGGTGTACGTCTTGCAATATCTTCTAAACGTACTTCAGGTGCTAAACGTTTATTACGTGCATGCACTTTTAAGATTGCTTCACGTCCTTTAACATCTGGACGACCAATTGTAATTTGACGGTCAAAACGTCCTGGTCGTAATAAAGCCGGATCTAAAACGTCTGGACGGTTAGTTGCAGCCATTACGATAATACCTGAATTTGGACCAAATCCGTCCATCTCAACAAGTAACTGATTTAATGTTTGTTCACGTTCATCGTGTCCTCCACCCATACCAGCTCCACGTTGACGCCCTACTGCATCAATCTCATCGATAAAGATAATACAAGGCGCTGTTTTCTTCGCAGTTTGGAACATATCGCGTACACGACTTGCCCCTACCCCTACGAACATTTCAACGAAATCAGAACCTGAAATTGAGTAGAAAGGTACTCCAGCTTCTCCTGCAACTGCACGAGCTAATAACGTTTTACCTGTACCTGGAGGCCCTACTAATAAAATACCTTTTGGAACACGTGCTCCCATTTCATTATACTTAGCTGGACTTTTTAAGAAATCGACAACCTCAACCAATTCTTCTTTCTCTTCATCATTTCCAGCAACATCTTCGAACGAGATTCCTTCTTGTTTAGATAATTTAGCACGGCTCTTACCAAAATCAAACGCCTTATTATTCCCTCGTTGTGCTGATTTAAACATAAACATGATGACACCTAGGAATAAAACAGTTATTAACGCGTAAGAAAGGAATGACCATATCTTACCTACACTTGAAGCTAATTTATTATTAATTTCAATGTTATTTGATAATGCTAAATCATAAATACGTGACAATTCCGAATTTGGAACATTTGCAGTATAGATAGTTTTCTTTCCATCTACCATCATTTCACCTTGAACAGACCACATATTTTGATTGTCTTCACCATCTACTGGTTGAACATATAATGAAACAATTTTTCCTGATTCTAAATCACTTAATAATTGTTCATAACGTGGCTCTTCAATTTTCTGTGTTTCCTGTGGAATAAATAAGAAACCATATAACCCTAAAACAATGATAAATAGAATAAAGTAGATTCCAATACTTTGTGGACCTTTTTTATTAAAACTACTTTTCTTTTTCATGCTTTTAATTTTATCTTTTGGATTAATTGGCGGCATCTTCGCACCTCTTTCTTAATTCATGTAGACTTCTTCTTTAAGAATTCCTACATATGGTAAATTTCTATAATACTCATCATAATCTAATCCATAACCAACAACAAAGGCTTTTGGAATTGTAAATCCAATGTATTTTGGTTCCATTACAACTACTCGACCTTCTGGTTTATCCAACATTGTTACTACTTCAACACTTGCAGCTCCGCGATGTTTTAAAAGTGCGATAACTTTATCTAAAGTAAATCCTGTATCTACAATGTCTTCAACAATAATGATATGACGTCCCTCTACTGAGATATCAATATCTTTTAAAATCTTAACTTGTCCAGTTGAAGCGGTTCCCCCATGATAACTAGAAACATCCATAAACTCAATTTGAACTGGAATATTCATGCACTTCATTAAATCTCCGATAAACGGAACAGATCCTTTTAATAACCCTAATAAAACCGGTTTTTTATCCGCATAGTCGATTTCTAATTGCTTCGCTAATTCTGCAGCTTTAGCTTCGATTTGTTCAGTTGTTAATAAAATTTCTTTAATATCGTTATGCATCTTCTTCATTCCCTCCGAGGTGACAATAATCAATTGTAATCGTTTTACCATTTAAATGTTGTTGACAATAAGATGATTTTTTTAAAAGTGGAATCCAGATAATTCGATCATTCGAATCTGTAATAATCGGCCATGTATCTCTTAAATGTTTGGGAACTCTACATTCAATCATAATTTCTTTAATTTTTTTCGTTCCATGTCCGTTCATTAGAGTGATACGATCACCTGGTTTGCGTGTTCTAACCTTTAAAGGTAATTCTATTTCATTATAACACAAATCAACTTTATTAATGCAAGATTTTTCCGTTTTTTCATCGACTTTGTTCTCCCTTATACACAAAGTAGAACCTTGAGGTAAGACAAGCGTAGAATCTACATCTAAAATCATCTCATATGGCTCTATTTCATCAAGCATTGTAGAGAATTGTACTATATCATAGGCTATAACACAACAAATTTGATTAGGTAACGTCACGCTCAAATTAGGTTTTGAACTCTGCATAACTGACAGTACTTCTTCAATATGTACAGTTTGAATATCCTTTATCATAAACTGCTGAAGAATTCGTTTAATCAATCGTCTTGATAAGCTTTTAGGAAGGCTATTTATAAAACTTCTTGAAACTTTAAATACTCCCTTAATTTCAGAAACTTCATTCATTAATTGATCAACCTGTAAATTAAAAAACGCTTCATCTTCACTTAACTGCTCACTAATGCTTCGAGAATGTTCATAAACAGAAAAAGTTTCTTCTGCTAAAGCTGGAATAATATATTTTCGAATTCGATTACGAGTATACACATCGCTTTGATTTGATTCATCCTCTCTGTACTCAATTCTAGACTCACTACAATACTTGTAAATATCATCTTTTGTTACCTCGATTAATGGTCTAATTATTTTCAATCCGCAATACTCCACTATCGGTTCTATTCCAATTAAACCACTAACTGTACTATGATATAAAAGTCTATAAATTTGTGTTTCTAAATGATCATCGGCATGATGCGCTGTCACAATACAATCTGCTTTATAATTAGCAGCAACTCTTTTAAAAAAGTTATATCTTTCTCTTCTCGCATATTCATGAAAATTTTCATTAGTTAAACACTTAGGTAAATAATAAACCTCATAATCTAATCCATTTTCTAATGCTATTTTGTTAACTAGAACCTCGTCTAAATCTGAGTTTTCACGCTTCTTGTGATTCACATGAGCTACAACTAAATGAAGGTTATACAGTTCTTTAATTTCGACTAGCAAATTTAGTAATGCCATTGAATCTGCCCCGCCTGAAACTGCGACAACAACTGATTTATTTTTCTCCAATAAATTGTATTTTTTTATCGTCCTTAATATAACCTTTTTCATTTAATTCTATTTCTCCTTGCCCTTTAAAAAACGCTTATTATCTATTATATCCATTTTGAGGTAAAAAAAAAGCATTCCCCTTACTTTCATACACTTTTTCTTAATATCCTCCAAACAACAAAAAATCAGATCCTAGATAGAATCTGATTTTTAAATTTATAATGAGCTCATTATTACAAATTAAACTTCAACAAATGACATGATTCGCGACTATCACATCATTCAAACCGGTCCCCTTACATATTCGGAACCTTCGAATACGCCCCTGTATCCGAAATAACGATTTACAAAATCGTGGATAATATTCAATTGTTTGTCCGAACACGTCCCTACTCTAGTAGGACACTTCCATCATAAAATGGTTTTAAAATTGGATGAACACATAAAACTTTTTAAAAAAATATAAATCTTACTTAAAAACAAATAATTTTCAATGAGATTTCTATTATAACTACTTATATGGTGCCAGCCATAAAATAGTCAACCAATCTCCAATTTATAATAAATAATCAATTACTTTATTAAGGCTAGTAACCTGACCCTTGAACCTAGTACCCTACTAAAATTAATTTGTCGTTGTATAAGTTAATAACTTAACTAATATAATTCAAATAAATATTTAAAATTTATATCACTATTTTAGGAAAGTGACCATCCTTACATATTTTTGATTACACACTCATTGTCACTGTTTAGGTCAGCAACTTACCTCGCACACTTTGATCTACACACACAATTTTAAATTACTGAATTTTACACACACTCGTTGTCACTGTTTTAGGTCGGCAACTTACCTCCCATACTTTCATCTACACACAATTTTAATTTACTAGATTTTACACACACTCGTTGTCATTGTTTTAGGCCCATGACCTGCCTCGCACACTTTGATCTACACACAATTTTAACTTACTGGATTTTTTACACACTCGTTGTCACTGCTTTAGGCCAGCAACTTGCCTCGCACACTTTCATCTACACACACTTTTAATTTACTTGGTTTTACGCACACTCGTTGTCACTGTTTAGGTCAGCAACTTACCTCGCACACTTTGTTTACACACACACTTTTAACTTACTGGATTTTTTACACACTTGTTGTCACTATTTTAGGTCAGCAACTTACCTCGCACACTTTAATCTACACACACTTTTAATTTACTAGATTTTACACACACTCGTTGTCATTGTTTTAGGCCCATGACTTACCTTGCACACTTTGATCTACACACACAATTTTAACTTACTGGATTTTACACACACTTGTTGTCACTGTTTTAGGTCAGCAACTTACCTCGCACACTTTTTTCTACACACACACTTTTAACTTACTGGATTTTTTATACACTCGTTGTCATTGTTTTAGGCCCATGACCTGCCTCGCACACTTTAATTTACACACACACTTTAACTTACTGGATTTTGCACACACTCGTTGTCACTGTTTAGGTCAACAACTTACCTCGCACACTTTTTTCTACACACACACTTTAACTTTCTGGATTTTTTACACACTCGTTGTCATTGTTTTAGGTCAATGACTTACCTCACACACTTTGTTTACACACACACTTTTTTCTGGATTTTACACACACTTATTGTCACTGCTTTAGGCCAGCAACTTGCCTCGCACACTTTGATTTACACACACACTTTTTTCTGGATTTTTTACACACCTATTGTCATTTTTTAAGGCTAATGACTTGCCTCACACAAATTTAAATACCTCATTGCCATTGGATACATGTATTAACACTCAACATTTCACTGAAAACAGATAAAATTAATTAGTTTAGATGATAGACGAGCTTCTTTTATGTTGCCAGCCATAAAGAAATCTCATCTATCTTCCTGTTATCTATCTTGCTAAAGTTTTATGATGCATATTGCGCTTGAACTATCGATTGTCTACGATATTGAACGACTAATACCATCATATCGTCTTTTATTTTTCCTTTATTTTTATTAACGGTTAGTTGTAACAAACTCTTAGCCAATACTTTTGGCGTTTTGTCAACTTGATATAAAATTGTCTGTTTTAATTGTTCGATATTTCCATACTGTTCAATGATTCCATCACTGCACATGATTAAAATATCATTATCTTCTAAATTTAACGTTACATGGTCGACTACTTGATCTACCATAACTCCAACGGGTAGTTGAGCTAAATTGATTAGTTCTATTTGATGATCACGCACTAAGAATGTTGGGGTTGCGCCGTTTTTATAAAACATGGCTCTTTGTCTTTCTCGGTCAATCATACAAATATCTAACGAAAAGAATCGTTCCTCTGTATTGGAATGTTGTCGTAATTGTTGTAAGGTTTGGATGGCTGTTTTAACAGGGATATTAAAACTTAACAAACATTTTAAAATTTTAAGAGCTTCTGAGCTCTCTTTATGGGCAGCTTCTCCATTTCCCATTCCATCACTTATTGCAATAAAGGTTTGACCATTACTGAAATTCTCATACATATAGCTATCACCTGAAATTTTATTTCCATCTTTTCCAACATAGGAGACAGCGTGATCAATATTAAATAAGTTCGATGAATAAACTTTAATTTTTGTTTGTTTACCTTTTGTTTTCTCAACAATTAACCGAAGTGGCTCATTCATTATACTCTCTAGTATCGTTTGAATGGACAACAGCGTCAACTCTTTCGGGGGTGAATTAATAACTAAATCCATCTTGATGAGTCTAGGATATAAACTCTTAATCTTAATATCTGCACACCGCACATGAAGCTTATCAAGCTCCTCCTTAATACGATTAAGTTGAAGTTCAAAATCATGACGATCATACATGATTGATTGCATCATTTGATCAATCACCATACGGATACAATCCATGATGACATCAACTTTAATCAACTGACCATGACCAATGAATTCATACATCGATTTAATTAACTGTTGAAAGTTAACCAATTGATTGAATAGCTGGCTAATTGTATAAATATTCAACTTCTCTTTAGCCTCGCGTTTTGGTCTTGGCGAAAATGTCTTTTTCATTTTCGATACAAGTTCCATAACATCTCTCCTCCTACAGAATAACCAATTGTCCCCCCGGGCTCAATTCGTAAGCCTATATTACCACCCTGCAAGTTGATATTTTGTCACTTTGTTGGAGTGTTTTAGTCTTTTGAAAGACAGAATTAGCACCTCTTCGTCAGAGAGTTTAAAAATTATTCAGCCTTTTGACTTTGTTTTACAGCACTCGGCAGTAATTGATGTTAAAACCTTTGTAACGTTAAGTAGAAAGTAGAATAAAAAATCTCAAACTTGCATATAATAAATGCTCATTTTTAAATTTTGATATTAAATGTTAAATTTTGTCCAAATAAAAAGGTCCCTCTATCTACGATAAAGTGACCTTTCTAATATTAATAAATAACAGCTTTTCCTCGCCATCCACCACGTTTGAAACGAACTAGGAAAATAATTGCACGGACACATTCATCAAGAGCCATCGCTATCCAGATACCAGGAAGTCCCCATCCTAATACAATACCGAATACGTATGATAAAAGCGTCGCAATACCCCACATCGATAAAATCCCGACATAGACCGGATACTGCGTATCTCCCGCTGCTTGCATTGAACGAACCAAAACTAAATTCACAGCTCGTCCTAATTCTAAAAATATTTCGATGAACGTGATAGTCTTTAATAAACTTAAAATTTCTTGATTACTCGTAAAAATCCCAAAAATCACATCACTAAACATATAAACCGTAATTGATACCCCGAGTGTAACTGCCATTGCCGGCCATAATGTCTTAAGCCCACGTTGATATGCCGCGTCCTCTTCCTTTGCTCCGACTAAATGCCCGACAATAATCTGATTCGCTTGTGCAACAGCCGATGAATATAAAAATGAAAACCACGCAATCATATTTGCATAAACACGCGCCGTAATAACGATTGTTCCTAACATATTCACACACGTTAAAATAATCATTTGTGAAACATTATACGCCACACTTTCTCCACCAGCAGGCAACCCAATTCGAATTAACTGTTTAAACGTCTCACGGGGAAATGGCCTTAAATATTTAATATGTAAATCCCCCGAAACACTTTTAACAAATACACGATACACTAAAATAACTCCAATAAAGCGACTAAATACACTCGAAACTGCAATTCCGGCTATTCCCATTGAAGGAAGTAACAGAGCATTTCCAACAATATTTAATACATTCACAATAATTGAAACATACATTCCCTGCTTCATTAAACCATTACTTCTAAAAATTGCAGAGAAACTCATAAATAAAGCTTGTAAGAAAATCAGTCCTCCAACAATATTTAAATACACTTTAGCATCAGCCATTAATTCAGTTGGCATCTTTAAAGCATTAAACATCGCGTCACTGCCTAAAAATAATCCTGCACTAATAATCAAACTAAAAATTAAATTCGTAAAAATTCCAACCGTATAAATTTCAGATACCTTTTCTTTATTCCTTGACCCTAAATATTGTGTAACCATAATCGTAATAGCCATTGTTACAATACTAAACGTAATCGTCACAAAATTCATAATCGTATTAACATTTCCAATTGCTGCAACAGAGTTCTCAGAATACTGGCTCATCATAAACTGATCCACATTTCCAACCAACATCTGTAACACTAACTCGATAAATATAGGCCATGTTAATTTAAACAATGAACTTCTTTTATCAATCTCTAACGTATTCATCTTCTTCTCCTCATTATTTATTGAATTTTTTTCTCCTTAAATGCAACAAATCTGGATTATAACACCCACTATTACCAATGTAAACAAATTTTTAAATCCTATTGACTTTTTATTGTAGCAATAATATATTGTATATATACTGTATATACAATATAACAAAGGTGATGCAATGGAAATCATTATAAGCAACTCAAGTAAGAAACCAATTTACGAACAAATAACATCTCAGATTAAAAATCTAATCATGACCGGGGCTTTACAAGAAGGCGATGCCCTTCCCTCAATGAGAGCCTTAGCTAAAACTCTACACATCAGTGTCATTACAACAAAAAGAGCCTATGAAGATTTAGAACGCGATGGCTTCATTGAAACGGTTGTAGGAAAAGGGAGTTTTGTTGCGACTCACAACTCCCATCTACTTAAAGAAGAACAACAAAGACAAATCGAAGATTATTTAACAAAGGCTGTCTCACTTTCAAAAAGCTGTGGTATCTCTTACGAAGAATTAACTGAAATCTTAAATGTTCTATACCATGAGGAGGTATAAAAATGGAACACGCCATTAACGTGAAAGGATTAACTAAAAACTATCCCAATTTTTCAATCAATAATATTAATTTAGTTGTACCTAAAGGTTACATCGTTGGTTTAATTGGAGAAAATGGAGCTGGGAAAAGTACCACCATTAAATCAATCTTAAATCTTATTAATAAAGATAGTGGTTCAATCGAAGTATTTGGACTAGATCATTCAAAATATGAACTAGAAATTAAGCAACGAATCGGAATCGTCTTTGATGAAAGTCATTTTCCTGATCAATTAAAAGCTAAAGATATTAATACAATGATGAAAAATATTTATCAAAATTGGGACACTCCCCTATTTAATCAGTATTTGAAGCAATTTAAACTTCCTGAAAATCAGATCATTAAAGAATTCTCTCGTGGAATGAAGATGAAATTATCTCTCGCCACCGCACTAGCTCATCATCCCAAACTATTAATTTTAGATGAACCGACAAGCGGCCTTGATCCGATTGTACGTAATGAAATTTTAGATATCTTCTTAGATTTCATTCAAGATGAAGAACATTCAATCTTAATTTCAAGCCACATCACCTCTGATCTTGAAAAAATAGCAGACTATATTACGTTTATCCATGAAGGAAATATCATTTTTTCCAAATCAAAAGATGCATTATTAAATGACTATGTCATTATTAAATGTCGTGAGCAAGAACTAACACAAATTGATCCGATAGATATTATCCACAGCAAAAAAACTGGGCAAATTTATGAAATACTCGTTAAAGATAAACAAAAAATGGAGATTAAATACCGAAATCTAATTATGGATCAGCCAAGTATCGAAGATTTAATGCTTATTTATATCGGGGGAATGAAATAATGAAAGGACTTATCTTAAAAGACTTATTAAATTTGCGTAAAAATTTAAAAACAATCATTATCATGTGTCTATTCTACACACTCTTATTTTCAACTTTAAATCCAACATTTCTTTCTGGCATGATTACCATTTTATTTGCAATGCAAATCCTTACAACATTCTCATACGATGATTACTCTAAATGGAATATGTACGCTCTATCGTTACCTATTACCAAAAAGCAACTTGTTTTAAGTAAATATATTTTAGGAATTTCTTTTATTATTTTTGGGGGAGTTTTCTCATTTATTTTAACTTCTCTACTTAGCCTCTTTAAAGGGAGCTTTATACTTGGGGATCTGGTCGCCTCAATAATTGGAAGCACAGGAATTATGATTCTCATGATTCTTATCCTACTTCCTCTTATTTTTAAATATGGAGTAGAACGTAGCCGCATCATGCTATTAGCTATCTTTGCGATTCCAACCGTTTTAATCCTTATTATTAGTAAAGTCTTAGCTTTAACAGGCATTCCTTTCCCATCAGAAGAACAATTGAATGCTCTATTACCAGTCATCTGTATAATAGCCACCCTTATTCTGATTGCTGGAAGCTACGTATCATATATGACATCAGTTAAAATTGTCACTAAAAAAGAATACTAATTAAAAAAACTCCCCTTCGATTTGAAGTGGAGTTTAAATATATATTTTAAACTAAGATCGTCTTAATTAGTTAGAGCGACGACGTTGAGTTTTTAAATTCTTTTTAAGACTAGTTTGTTTCTCATCGCTATCTTTTAAGAAATTAGTGATTGCCTTGTCTAAGTCTAAAGCTGGACGTGCAGGTCTTTCTGGACGTGCAGGTTTCATTGAAAGGTTAATTTTCCCTTCTGGTGTTACCTCTTTAACGCGTACAGTTACTTCTTGACCAACGCTAACAACATCTTCAACTTTTTCTACGAATTTTTCAGATAATTCACTGATGTGAACAAGTCCTGATTTACCATTTTCTAATTCCACAAATGCACCGAACTTCTTAACACTCGTGATTTTACCGTTTAACTTTTGACCAGCTGTGATTGACATAAAAATCGACAGTCCTCCTCATAATATTTATATTAATTAATTTTCGTTTGATTCCTGTGAATCTTCTGGAAGCTTAAAGATTATTTCACCTTCCTCGGATTTAAAATACTTCTCGCGGGCAAGTTGAGCAATATAGTCTTCATTCTCAAGTTTGCTTATTTCATCGCGATAATATTCCTCTTTTTCAGATAACTCTGAATATTGTTCTTCATACTCAGCAAGTAGTGCTTTAGCTTCGGAAAGTTTAGTAAGACGCTCTGTATACATAAAATAACCAGTAGTGACCATAATTCCAACCAAAACAGTCAGTGTTAAAAAGCGTTTGAAAAATTGTTTTCTTCTAATTTTTCGATTCTGTTTCGTTATTAGTGTTAGTTTTCTTGCCACGTCGTCTCACCTTCTTTTTCTTCGTAAACCAAATTCCTAACTTAGCAAAAGGAGTGTAAAATATAAGCTTTAAAATTCTAAGAAACACAATTATTATATCAGAAACAAGCTTGTAAATAAACATAATGGGTGAAATAACTAGGATAATAACCAATTTTTTAATGAACTTTGCTACAATAAACAGGCTTTCTCCCAACATTTCGAGGTCATGATGCAGATTTTGTCTCATAAACTTATAATATAGAATAACACCCAAAGCTAAGAAAAGTAATATGTACAGGTGAAAAATACCTTCATTAACATTATAAATATATATGAATGTGAGGGGGATTTGGATAGTCCAATATAGAATAATCCATGCTATTTGGACGATTTTGTTAAACAATTGATTCTTAACAATCGTCACACAATCAAACGTTATTCCAATAAAAATTCCGTACAAAATAGCATGAATCATTAAGGCGAATTGTGTATTTAGACTCATCTAAATAATTTGCTAAAGATTCCTTTTGAGTCTTCCCCCACTGTTTGAAAATCATCGTATTCATATCCAGTGATATACCCAATAATCGATAGCTCTCCTTTTTCAAGATCAAGATTTTTCAATTCTAAATCCATTCCCCTAACAGTTAAAATCCCCATTGTTGTATCAATAGTAAACAACTCACTATCAAAACTTAATAACTTGGTTATACCTGTCACATCCATCAATTTACGTTCTTTCATCATAACCTGGTGGTGACCAAGTAAAGTGCTTGGCTTCTGTTTCATGTACGATTCTTTCTCATAAATGTTCATAGTCTCTTTTCCCTCCATTATCTGTTATCAATAAAAGTTATGTAATATTAACAACAAATATAACTAAAGGAAAAGAAGTCATTGTTTCTACCTTTTATTTTATGCTTAATCTCACTCGTTGTTCTAACAAAATGACAGATTTCTTTGAAATTAAAATCACTTTTTATCAATTAAAATAGTTTTTTGTTAATTTACTCTAACTTTCTTAATAAAAACTTCATTATCATACTAATTAAAAAATCAAATATCATCACAATCAAAATTAAAATAATCGTCCATCCAAAAACTCCAGCCATATTTAAATACGTCTTCTCATAATTAAGTGCCTGTCCAATTCCAATCCGACTTTGAGCCATAACTTCTGCCATTACCATCACCTTAAAAGCAAGACCGAGCGTTGCCTGTACACCACTACTTAAAGCATAAATTAAATTAGGATAATAAAGCGCAAAAAACTTTTCAAATATTGTGCATCCAAATAATAGACACACATCTTTCAAATCACTATCTACCTTTTTAATTGATCCGACTACCAACTCATAAATAATAGGAAAAATAACTAATCCCACAATAATCGTCGGTCCTAAATCACGACCAAACCAAATTAAGAGAATTAAAATTAATGAAACCGTCGGAATCGTCCGGAGCAATATCATCGCCGGATTTAACAACGCCGCAACTACTTTATAATAACCCGCTAAGATGCCAACAACTAAAGATAAAACTAAAATACACACAAAAGTTACAAGCGTCCTAACAACTGTGACTGAAATAATTTCAATAAATGTTGTGCCTCTTATAATCGTAAAAATCTCCATTAAAATAGATTCACCAGATGGGAGAATTAATGGCTTTCCAACCGAAAATGAAAAATATTCATAAACGACTAAAACAATAAACATCGAAATAACAGTATATATTTTCATGTACTCCCCCCCAGTGCATCTAATAATAAAAAAAGCACTCGAATAATGCTCTCAAACTGAATTCACAAAAATCACCAATAACTGATGAACGTTAAGTTAAACAACAGATTGAAATGCATATTCAAGTGCTAAGTGACAATAACTTGGTAGGTGGTCTTTCCCCTACAAAACAAGTCGGCTACCAAACCGAATTTCAAGTTATCACCGTTTATAATATGTTCAAATCTACCTCATTTATTCCAAAAATTATTTATCATTATCTAAATAATAAAAATCATCATCCGGTAATGCTCCACCTATCGTTTTCGAATCAAACTCATAAAGTTTTTCTAAATATAAATTAATCTCATCCTGCGCCTCTTTAGCCGTTTTAAAAATTAAATGTGAATTAGGAACAGAGGCGGCAATAATAGCTTCAGGCGTTTCAAGCCCTGTTGCATTAGCCTCAATCGCCATTTCATTCGGAGACTCATTTGCAAAATTAACGCTTGCCGCTACCTGTGCTAATAGTGACTCCACAACTCCTGGATTATTTTCAATTAAATCACTGTGAACAAAAAGGCTCGCCTGTGGATAAGACGTCACATCATAAAGAGTTCTCCACTCTTCTTGAAAATCAGCTACCAAATTAGCATTCTCAACCTTCGTCTTCGAAACCGATAAAGAAGGTTCCGCAATAACCGCTATCTCAATTTCCCCCGCAGCAAACATCGACTGAACATCAGTCACACTATTCAAATACTCAATCTCAACTGAATCTAACAATCCTTTTTCCTTAAGAACCGTTTGTAAGACAATATCAGGAGTACTTCCCTGACCAAACGCCGTAATGGTTGTACCAGACAACTCCTCGATTGTCATAGGTTCACTACTGATTAAATACAAATTCCCCCAAACAATCGTTGCTGCTAATTGATAAGGAACCCCCTTCTGATACAACGTTGCTCCTAAATTAGTCGGCGCTACAATCACATTAGCTGTCTCAGAAGTAAAAGCCGCTAATAACGGATCACTACCTTGAACATACGGCTCTACAATACATTTAACTCCTTCATCAAGTTCTGGTAACTCACTTGCTAAATGAGCCATCGCCATAGCAGTCGAACCACTTGGTACTAATATATTAATTGAAACCTCTTCTATATCATCCGCTACCTCTTCAACTGGATGTTCCTCTTTTTCTACTTCCTCTAAAACTTCTGGTTCTTCATTTACTATTTCATTAGTCTTTGGATTTGAACTACATCCCGTTACCATTACTAATAAACACATCATCACCATCATTAAAAACTTCTTCATAACATATGCCTCCCTTTTGACTAAATTATAAAGGCAATATTCCAAATTACATATTAAAAAATATCATAACCGTCCGATGATATCCGACATCTTCAAAAAAATCCGTAACATAATAAAAAAAATCGTAAAATAATAGCGAATCCTAACTCAATTCAAATGCAAAAATCCGATGAAAAAAAACTTAATCAACCATAATTCTTAATCCTTAGAAAATACCTGTCGAGATTTCAAAAAAATAGGCTACCTCCAAATTAGGAGATAGCCTATTTTAATTAACTAGCTTCACGTTTTATAAGTTAAAAGGGGTTTTCAGCCTTTTAGACGGTCTAATCGAATTTTTGAGATTATAAGACCATTTATCCTAATTAAACCCCTTCTACCTATTTTGTATGGAGTAGAAGAGGTTAATTAGGGTTACTCGCAATCCAGCTTCAAACACCAATCCTCCTATAAAGTCTTCAAATGCCTATTGACTCATAAAGCGAGTCAATAGCATTCGATACGACTTTTACGTAGGATTAATCGGTGTTTTCAGCTTTTTACTCAATCTAGCTCCAAGAGACAACTCCTCCATAAAGTTGTATTCACTCTTGTGCTCAACACATAGCACTTCGGTGAATGTCAACTTTTGTTCGCAGTTAACCGTCTCTCTCAGCCTTTTACTCTTATCATTCAAATATTTCGATTCCTGTTACTTCATCTAATGATGGACGTTCAATGCGTTCTTCAGAGATGATTTCATACATGTAAGCTGCATCTTGCTTCTTAGTTGAATCCTTAATATCAGTTACACGTACTTTTAAAATCTTGTTTCCATAATAAAGTGTTAATTCATCACCAAGTTTAACATCTGTACTTGATTTGGCCACTTTTCCATTAATTTCAATACGCCCTTTATCCGCTACTTCCTTAGCTAGCGTACGGCGTTTCACTAAGCGTGAAACTTTTAAATACTTATCTAAACGCATATCTATTCTCCTTTCGTTACTTTATCTTTTGTGTCACCTTTAAAATTTATTACTACCTAGTTAACGATTATCCTACATAATTTTTGGCTTTTACTGTGATTTAAGCCCGCATCTCAGCTTTTTATTCAATCCAGCTTCGACAACCAAATGCTCTATAAAGTCTTAGCCTTTTAGAGGTGGTACATAGATTGTTGTTAGGTTGTCGAGTTTGAAGTTGTGATCGAGTTCGTATAATTTTACCCATTTTAGTTCTGCGATGTTGCTTCCTGCTGCACGAACAATGCATACTTCATATTCATCGTCGTAAACTTCCATTAAATCTATTTTTAAGTTTGAAGCTGTAATTTGATCAAATACTTGTGGAACAATTAGGTGTTGTTTAGGAGCTATTGCTTCATAGTCAAAATCTAAGGCGTCCATCACTTGTAACCCTTCAATCGGATCGATTGCTAATGCCGCAAACATTGGATCTAGGAAGCTTTGCCCACCTAAAACAACAGCTTCAGCTTCAGCTAATAATCGTTTTACTGCATATTCAGCCACACATGGATGACCAGGAGTTGCATAAATAATGTCACCTTTTTTAGCTTCCTCTTTTACTATTTCAATAATCTCTTCATAAACAGCTTCAAATGTATCATGCTTAATATAAATATCATCAAATGCGCGATACTCAATTCCATTTTCCTCTAAAAAATTAATCATTGGATGTTCTTTCGTTCTTAAAAATAAAGGTAATCCAGACTTTAATTTTGCCACAACGCCTAGCGTTAATTGAGACTCATCTCCTGCTCCAAGTCCTACAATGTAAATCATCCATGCTGCCCCTTTCTATTATAAACAGAAATATTTTTTAATTTTTTTATTCAATCTCAGTCCTTAGACCCTATATCCTATAGTCCAATTAAAAGTTTTTCAACTGTAAAAATTTTATCTAGACCTATATATAATTGTTGAAATAATCATTCATCATTAGAGTAAGCTATTTCATCTATCTTTATACTTTTGCTATACTCTTTACATTTTTCGCTTTCTTTTTACGTCGTTTCGCACCTTTTCCCGCTACCTTAGTCGTCATCAAGAAAATTCCCATTATCAATCCATAAACAGTTACACCAGCCATCACTTGGATCGCTAATGAAATCACATTATACATTCGCACATCATCCATTCCCGATAAAATCGTCGGAATCTGTGGTCCTAAATAATCCAGCGTCATCCAAAGTCCAAGCGTTGAAAACAAAACCTTAATCAACGTTAAAATAGATTGGCGATAAATCATCTTCTTAAATTGGAATAAATTAATGACTGCCATAATTCCAAGTGCCGCTACAGAAGAAATAGCAGCTCCGCTAATCCCCATCTCCATCGTTAATGGGGCGGTCAATCCAATCTTAACTAGGATACCCGCTAATACTGACATCACTAACCTCGAATACTGCCCCTCCTGTTGCATTACAGCCGTACTTAAGAAAATAAACGGATAGAACAAAATTTGAATCGTTAAAATCTTTAGCGCCTCTACTCCACTATTATCTTTAAACAAAGCAATATTCAATTCATCTACCACACTAAATAATCCCACACAGGCAGGAATCGATAATAACAGAACTAAGAATAACGCAAAATTAAATACCTTCTTACGTTTTTTTATATCTGTCAGACCGGCCATCTGAGGAATCGTTGAAGAGACAATCGCACTCGTAAAGACTGTTGCTGTTTGAACAATTGGTAATCCACGATCAAAACTTCCCTTTAATTTCATTGCTTCAAGAGCTGGAACTCCACTATCCACAAGTGAGTTAAATACAAAGAAGCTATCTATCAATTGAAAAATAATTAAAATTCCGGCACTTAAAAACAAAAACACACTTTTCTTAAAGAAATGCGGACGATGAGTTAACTTTAAAAACTGTTGCGGTTGATCCTTTGGCTTCTTCAAACATAAATAAGCAATCGCCATTAAAGGTCCGGCTAATCCACCTAAATAAGCAAAATAAGCTAATCGATACACGCTCTGTTCTTGTAACATAAACAAGGCGAACACAATGGTTATTACACGAATTAATTGCTCAATCGTTGTCGAGTATCCAACTTCATGAATGGTCTCTGCCCTTGTTTGAGAAACACCTCGTAAATATGATAAAGTCGGAACTAATAAAAAGGCCAATCCTACCACTTTAATTAAAAGACTCAGTTGTAAGTCTCCCATTAAATATGCAATTACATTACTTCCTAAATATAAACATCCAAACGATACTAATCCAAAAAACCATAACGAATTTCTGATGTATCGCTTAATATCCTCACTGTATCCATACGTTAACAACAACTCTGAAATAATCGTCGGTAAAACAATCCCATTCAACGTTGTATAAATACCAATCAAGGGGTAAACCTGTTGGAACACATATAAACCTTCATCTCCAGCTAGATTCTGATAAGGCACCTTATAAAGCAAACTCAAAAGCTTCACAAAAAAGGCCGTTCCAGTCAGAATCACAGTCCCCTTCATCCAACCCGACTTCATAGCATCACTCCTAAAACTCCCAATCTACTTTCTCAACTTAATATTATATCACCAAAAAATTAAATTAACCTATAAACGTCGTATCAATTATAAAAAAAGCCTATTTTTTCTTCAAATCCACTTCAAAAGCTTCCAAAATGAGCAATTTTATCAAGTATTTTTTTCCATCTTCCCAATTCTTGCTTATACTATTTGTAATTTGTGCAAATATTTTATATACTTTTAACTCAAACTAATTTTAGTTTTTTTTTTTGAGGTGATTTTTATGAGAATTATAGGTGATAGTCCAATCTGGACACGAAAAAACGAAGAAACAGTCCCTTATCCTAGATTAACACATGATTTAAAAACGGATGTTGTCATCGTTGGCGGTGGGATAACAGGTGCACTAACGGCACATTATCTAATGAAACAAAACATCAGTTGCGCTTTAATTGAAAAAAATACAATCGCAATGAATGCGACAAGCGCAGAACCAGCTCTTTTACAATACGAAATCGATAACGATTTAACAGAACTTTCTTCATTAATTGGTGAAACACAGGCACAACAGGCCTTTTTATTTGGATACCAAGCTGTAATGGAAATCAGTCAAATCGTTAAAGAAATTAACAGTGCATGTGACTTCTCATTCAAACCATGCTTCTATTATACTGAAAATCCGACTAAATTAGATTACATGGAAAAAGAATGTAAATCTCGTCAAGCAATCGGAATTCATTGCGAACTTTTCACTCCTGAAAATAATAAAGAGGATTTTAGCTTTAATTTTGAAGCTGGAATTTTCTCACATTATGGTGGTGCTATCATGGACCCTGTAAAATTCACACGTGATCTCATCGACTATAATGTAAAAAAAGGTCTTCAAGTCTTTGAACAAACAACAGTCGTTGACTACAATTTATCATCACGTGAAGTCATCCTAACAACAGAAAATGATTTTACCATTACAGCAAACAAAGTAGCAATTTGTACAGGTTACGATGCCTTAACGTGGTTTAAAAAAGAAGATCCATTCTATACACTTAGTCGTACATTCTCAATCGTATCAAAACCGGTATCAGCACTAAATGGATGGAGAGAAGAATGTCTAATTCGAAATGATGAAAAACCATACACATATCTTCGTCCAACAATGGATAACTGTATTATTATCGGTGGAGAAGATCTTGAAATCAAAAACGAAAAAGATGAAATCGCCACAATGGGGGATCGTGATCCTGAAGCATTACAACAATATCACCAACTACTACGCCGAGTTCGTCGTATGTTCCCACAAATTGAAAATATCAAAACAGATTCTTGGTGTCACGGAATCTTTATTGACACAAAAGACGGACTTCCATTCATCGGTAAACACCCTGATTACCCTGGAGCCTACTTTAACTTAGGATTTGGATCAAATGGAATCCTTTATTCATTAATTGGGGCTAAATTAATCTCACAAGACTATACAGGTAAAAATCCAAAAGAATTTGAACTATTTAAATTTAACCGTTACTAAAAAAAGAGCCACAGGCTCTTTTTTTCATACTCTTAACCTTTGGGTCATACATTTTGTATAACACATAGAAAAGGAGACTAACACATGAAACGAAAAGAAAAAATTCCAGTTAAAACTCATTACTTTATTTTAGGAATACTCGTAGGAACACTCATTATTCCTAAAATCACAAAAAGTTCTTTTGGATGCAATAATGGAAACAATTATTTCATCACAATCAAAAAAGACAATCATCAATAACACCCATTTCATGCTATCATAGAATTAAGTAAAAATCGAAGGAGCATAGTTTAACATGAAACTCGAAACAGAACATCTCATTTTATACCCACTAACGGACACACTCATCGGGCAAATACTAAATAATGAAATAACAGAATTTTCAACAGCGAAGTGGCTAACAGAAGATAATCGCACACTCTTAACGTGGATGAAAGATGAACTCTACCTTTTCATGCCACCAAAAATCGGATTTACATCTTGGATTTTTATTGAAAAAGAAACAAACCAAGTCATTGGTGATGGTGGATACAAGGGAAATCCAAATCAAGAGGGTGAAATCGAAATTGGATATGAAATAATCGAAGCTAAACGCCGCAAAGGATACGCAACAGAAGCTATTAATGCCCTAATTGATTGGGCTATGACTCATCGAGAAGTCAAATCCATTATTGCAAAATGTCACTATGAAAACATCCCATCCCAAAATCTCGTCCAAAAGCTACAATTCACCTTTGTAGGCGAAGAAGATGAAATGAACATCTATCAACTTTACTTTGATGAACATCCACTCTTTAAAGCTTTTAAATGCGTGATTATCGGTGTAGCCTGCTTAGGTGCTATCATCCCACTTTCAAAAAAACTAATTAAAAAGGCTAGTCGTAAATAAACGACTAGCCTTTCCTTATTGTTTCAAAATACGATTAATGACTTTCTTAGCATTTATATGCGTAATATCGTCAATCTCCATACTACTATAACCTCGACTCATCAACTCATCAATAATAAGTTGTGCCTCTTTTGCACTACCACAGTCTGATAAGTTGGCATTCACGCCATCTTCTGATAAATAGTTCATAAAGTCAAAACCTAACGCAATATACTTACTGCCAACTAACTTCTTAATATAATCAATATGATCAACCATTGCTTTAATTGTATACTCATCTGAATGCACAAAATCAGGCACAGCTGTAACCCCAATCACACCACCGGTTTCTGCAATCCCTCTAATTTGGCCATCCGTTAAATTACGTCGATGCCCTCTTAAAGCATAGCAATTCGAATGGGAAGCAATAACAGGCTCAGTTGTGACATCTAAAATATCAGTCATCGTTTTAATACTGGCATGAGAAACATCGACAACCATCCCAAGCTCATTCATTAACTTTACTGCCTGACATCCTAAATCTGTTAAACCAGTATCACTATCCGCAAAAGCTCCACAACCAAAATGATTAACTTCATTCCAAGTTAACATGGCATGTCTAAATCCTAAATCATATATCTTTTTTAAATGATTTAAGTCCTGAATAGGTGCTAAACTTTCAAGCCCAAGAATTACATTTACCTTATGATCAGCCCAATCATCCTGTGATTTAACAATCTGAACATCTGGTGATTGTTCAACTTCCTCTAGTATATATCCAATTGCTTTATCAAAATCATCGCATAATAAATGCTCAACATCTGTAAAATACGTCCAAATTCCCCCTGTTATGTTACCTTCTAACTGTTCTGGAATATGGTAATCTTCAACAATACCTCTTTTACCTTTTAATCGTTTTGCAACGATGTTATATAAAATATCGGTATGCGTATCAAAAATCAATGGGTCCCCCTCCTTAAAGATAAGGTCATAAGATATGCTACTCATTTCCTATTATATCGCAATTTTTCCTAAAAAGAGCATATATCATTCCTATTTTTCCGACAAAATAACTCTAAAAAAGGTAAGTAATCAACTTAGATTACTTACCTTTTTGATTATTCTTCTTCGTTGCTAAACTGACTATTATAAAGGTCAGCATAGAAACCATTTGCAGCCATTAATGTATCATGATTTCCTTGTTCAATAACATCGCCATCTTTCATAACTAAGATGATATCTGCTTCACGAATAGTGGATAAACGATGAGCAATCACAAAGCTTGTGCGACCCTTCATTAAAGTTTTCATCGCATTTTGAATTTGTAACTCAGTACGAGTATCAACGCTACTTGTAGCCTCATCTAAAATCATAATCTCAGGATCTGATAATAAAGCACGAGCAATAGTTAATAACTGTTTCTGACCTTGAGAAATATTTGATACTTCCTCATTTAAGATTGTGTCATAACCATCTGGTAAAACACGAATAAAGTGATCAGCATGTGCCGCTTTAGCTGCCGCAATAACTTCTTCATCTGTTGCATTTTCTTTTCCATAAGCAATATTATCACGAATGGTTCCATTAAATAGCCAAGTATCTTGAAGTACCATTCCAAATAACTTACGTAAATCACTACGTTTCATATCGTTAATATCGACACCATCAATTAAGATTTGTCCATCGTTCACTTCATAAAAACGTAATAATAAATTAACTAATGTCGTTTTTCCTGCACCAGTTGGACCTACAATAGCCACCATTTGACCAGGTTCAGCTTTAATATTCATATCTTGAATTAAGATTTTATCTTCACGGTAACCAAATTTAACATGATTAAATTCAACAGCACCACGAGGATTGTCAAGTTTTACTGGTTGAGCTGTTTCAGCCGTTAACTCTTCTTCATCTAATAATTCAAATACACGCTCTGCAGATGCTACAGTTGACTGAATAATATTTGAAATCTGTGCAACTTGTGCCATTGGTTGAGTAAACTGACGGCTATATTGAATGAAAGCTTGAATATCTCCAATAGAGATACGTCCTTTTGTAACTAAAACTCCACCAACTACAGCCACTAATACATATCCTAAGTTTCCGATAAAACTAATGATTGGCATAATTAATCCAGATAAAAATTGAGCTTTCCATCCCACTTCGTATAAACGATCATTAACTTCATCAAACTCTGCAATAGCTTTTTTCTCATGGCCAAATGCTTTAACAACATTATGACCTGTATACATTTCTTCGATGTGACCATTTAATTCACCTAATGTACGTTGTTGACCGATGAAATATTTTTGAGATTTTTTTACAACTTGCATCATTAAAATTCCCGATAGAGGTACGACAATAATCGAAATCAATGTTAATAACGGGCTAATTGATAACATCATGATTAATACCCCAATAATCGTTGTTACTGAAGTAATAACTTGAGTAATTGATTGTTGCAATGTCGCACTAATGTTGTCCACATCATTTGTAAAACGACTTAATAATTCTCCATGTGTATGTGAATCAAAGAATTTTAACGGTAGTTTAGCTAACTTTTGATCGATCTCTTCACGTAAGTCATAGACAACTTTTTGTGAAATACCAGCCATAATAAACTGTTGTAAATAACTAAAGGCCGCACTTAAAACATATAATCCAATTAAAATTAAGATAATTTTCCAAATATAACTGAAATCAATCGGAGTTGGATTTTTAACTCCAGTCATTAACTCCTGAATTGGGCGAAATAATTCATTTGTAATCTTCGCCATTACTTTAGGTGAAACAATAGAGAAAATGACACTTGTAATGGCTGCTAATATTACAACAATTAAACCTACACGATAAGGTTTTAAATACTTACTTAAACGTGATAACGTTCCTTTAAAATCTTTTGCTTTTTCAGTTGCTCCACCATGTGGGCCACGTCCCATAGGTCCCGCCATAATTATTCCTCCTCTCCTTGTTTAAGTTGTGATTCAACAATCTGTTGGTAAATTTCATTTGTTGCTAAAAGTTCTTCGTGTGTTCCGCATCCTGCAATGCGTCCTTCATCCATAACTAAGATACGATCGGCATCCATAACAGTACTTACACGTTGAGCAACAATAATCACTGTCGCCTCTTTTGTCTCTGCCTTTAATGCTGCACGTAACTGTGCATCTGTTTTAAAGTCTAATGCTGAAAAACTATCATCGAATAAATAAATTTCTGGCTTACGAACAATAGCGCGAGCAATTGATAAACGTTGTTTTTGCCCACCAGAAACATTTGTCCCACCTTGAGCAATCGGTGATTCTAATCCGTCTGGCATTTTAGAAACGAAGTCTGTTGCTTGGGCAATATCTAAAGCATGCTTAATTTCTTCATCAGTCGCATCTTCTTTACCATATCGAATATTATCTCGAATCGTTCCTGTAAATAAAATAGCCTTTTGTGGAACATAACCGATTTTTGAACGTAATAAAGCTTGATTCATCTCTCGAACATTGACTTCGTCTACTAAAACTTCTCCTTCAGCCGCATCATAGAAGCGAGGAATCATATTCAATAAAGTTGACTTACCTGATCCCGTTCCACCAATAATCGCCGTTATTTCACCTGGATTAGCTTTAAATGAAATGTTAGAAATCGCATGTTCTTCTGCTCCTTCATATCCAAACGCAACATTTTTAAACTCTACAACACCCTTTAATGAAGGTTGTGCTCCATTAGCTGGATTTTGAATTGGAGATTCCATCTCTAATACTTCGTTAATACGTACAGCCGATGCTTGAGCACGTGGGATTAACACAAACATCATCGTCAACATTAACATTGAAAATAGAACTTGAGTCAAATATTGAATAAACGCCATTAAATCACCGACTTGGAAACTTCCTTCGTTAATACGAATTCCACCAAACCAAAGAACAGCAACAATTGATATATTTAAAATTAACATCATTAATGGCATTAAAGATCCCATTAAACGATTAGCTGTCGTTGCAACACGTGATAAATCTGAACTTGCTTGATTAAATCTTTTTTGTTCAAAATCAACTTTATTGAATACGCGTACTACACGGATCCCTGTTAAATTTTCGCGAACAACAAGATTTAACTTATCAATACGTTTTTGCATTTTTTCAAACATTGGCATTGTAAACTTGGCAATAACACCAATAACAACAACGATAATTGGAATAACCACTAAAATAATCGTTGATAACCCAACATCCTTACGAAGCGCCATAATCAATGCTCCAACAATCATTAACGGAGCACTTAACATCATACGCATCATCATAATGGTAACCTGTTGAACTTGATTGATATCATTTGTTGTTCTTGTAATTAACGATGCCGTTCCGACAGTATTGACCTCAGTCAGTGAAAAAGATTCAACTTTTTCAAATACTTTCTTTCTTAAATCACGACTAAATCCTATCCCAATTCGCGAAGAAAGATAACTACTACAAATAATACAGACTGTTCCTAAAAGAGCAACAGCAAGCATTACTCCTCCGCGTCCTAAAATGTACGAAACATCCCCTTGAACAATCCCAGTATCGACAATGTCAGACATTAAATCTGGCAATGCAAGGTCAGTCATAGTTGAAATAAATACTAAAATTAATACTCCAACAACCATTAACCAATAAGGCTTTAAACCTTTAAATAATTTTAACATCCTTTATACCTCCCTTGACATGAAATATCACCCAAATTGTCTATTAACTTTTGGAAAATATTTTTAGCTTGCTTTAACTCTTCATCAGTAAAATTACCAAACCCTTTTTGATTCATCTCATCAAAAATTTTCTCAACCACATCTGATTGTTGTTTTCCATACTCAGTTAAATAAACATGTGTTACCCTTTGATCTTCTTGGCTACGACGTCGCTCAATCATCTGATCTCGCTCCATACGTTTTAGCATCGCACTAATAGTAGCAGGCGTTACATTCAATTTAGTTGCTAACTCTACTTGTGTCATTCCATCATGTTTACTTAAAACATGAATAATTCCTGGCTGTGAACGACAAAAACCCTGTTCTTCCATTCGCTTATGTACAGTCACCATTTGAAGACGAATAACATGAGATAACAGTTTTGCTAAATCTCTTACTTCATTACTATCCATCATGTCACCTCGCTTTAATCTAATTCTATATTACTTCTACCTATTTAATTAGTCAACTAACTATTAGTTAACTAATCATTTTATACAATTCTGCCACATAAAATATCGTTTTCAATATTAGTTTTGGATTTTACCTGAAAATACATACAAAAAAAGCTCACATAAAGTGAGCTTTAAATTAAAAAATTAAATGTGCAATTAATGCGATAACAGGTAAAGTAATCAACGTACGTTGAATGAAAATAATAAATAATTCTTTTAAACTTACCGGAATTTTTGATGCTAACAACAATGCTCCAACCTCAGATAAATAAATTAACTGTGAAACAGAAACAGCTGCGACTACAAATCGAGTCATCTCGCTCTCAATCCCTGAAGCTAAAATCGATGGTAATAACATATCAGCAAATCCCGCTACAAGCGTTTGAGATGCTGCCATCGCCTCTGGAACCTGTAATAACCATAAAACTGGATAGAATGGTAATCCTAAAATTTTAAATAATGGAGTGTACTCTGCTACCACTAATGCAATCGTTCCAACCGCCATAACAATTGGAATAACTGCTAACCACATATCTAAAACATTTTTAAATCCATCCACAAAAACAACCTTAACTAAATCCTGCCCCTTAGCCTTCTTAATAGCCTGGTTTAAACCATGTGAAAAGCTACTTGATCCCGCTGGAATAACCTCATCATCTTCTTTTGGAGTTCCATCAAAGAATATATCTGGCTTCTTCGATAAAGGTGGTAATTTGGGTAAAACAATGGCTGCCACTAAACTCGCCACGGTTACCGTAAAATAGAAAGGTAAAAACATACGGCTCAGTCCAACCGTATCAATAACGACTAAACTAAACGTAATTGATACTAACGAGAATGTTGTTCCAATAACAGCTGCTTCACGCTTTGTATAAAAACCATCCTCATACTGCTTACTCGTTAATAAAACACCAATCGTCCCATCTCCAAGCCAGGAAGCAATACAATCAATCGCAGAACGCCCCGGTAAATTAAAGACAGGACGCATGATTTTAGATAATAACGTTCCAATAAACTCTAACAATCCAAAATTCAATAATAACGGCAAGAATAACCCTGCAAATAAAAAGACAGAAAATAAAATCGGTAATAAATCATATAAAACAAGTCCGCCTGTATCTCCTGAATAAATCGGTGCAAATCCCACCTCATAAAGAGCTATCACAATAAATACAGCCGCTAACATACGAATAACAAACCAAACAGGTGTTACATTAAACAACGTATTTAAAAAATCATTCTTAATAATAAACTTCGGTGAAAAAATCTTGGTCACTAATGTTCCAACCGCTGTAATCATAACTAATAATAATAAAACCATCGGTAATACATCTGCAAACGTCGATTGAACCCACTTCGATAAAACCGCAACAGGAATCGTAATCTCTCCACCAATAGAAATAGGTGTCATAAATAAAAATACACCCAGTAACGAAGGAATCACAAACTTTAAAACTCCTCCTAAATTTTTAGAGCTACACGAGCCAAGATTTCCAGTATTCTTCTTCATAATTTCTACCTTCCTTATTTAAAATTTACTTTTGATTTAATAAGTATACTTCCAACCATTGAAGTTATCAACCTTTTCCAACAATAAAATTCAAATTATGACACAAAAAAGGATTAAACTTTACAGTTTAATCCTTTAATTTTTTTGCCATGCAATTAAAACTAAATCTGCTCCAAATTTTTCAGACAACTCCGCCTCAACACGTTTTAATTCACGTAACTTATCATAACTTAAATTCGCAATATGAAACTCTTTACTATCCATAGTATTCACCTCATCTTTAATATCTTCAATTCCCAAAAGAATATTCCCTTTCAATCACATTCGCAAAAGCTTCAACAACCACTGGATCAAACTGAGCTCCACTACATCGACGAAGTTCAGTTATTCCCTCCTTATAACTCATTGGGTGATTATAAGATCGCTTTGAAGTCATCGCATCAAAACTATCCGCTACTGCTAAAATTCGAACCAAAAATGGAATTTCATCCCCTTCTAAACGAGAAGGATATCCACGTCCATCAAAACGTTCATGATGATGTCTAATAAACATCTGAAACGGAGCTAACTCCTCAAATAACTGAATCAGTTCTACCCCCTGTTCAACATGAGACTTCAATCTTAGCCACTCATTCTCTGCAAGTGGCATTCGCTTATTCAAAATAAACTGATCCATATCAAGCTTCCCAATATCATGTAAGTAAGCCCCACAAACTAAAAGACTTTCCTCATCATCACTGATTCCAAGCTCACGTCCAAGACATTGACTATACTCAACAACCCGCATCACATGACCATACGTATAACTATCCCAAACACGCAAAAATCCCATCAACATCTTAATCGCCGTCACCACATCACTATCTATCCCATTCATATGTCTCATCATCCATGCATACCGATGTAAACATTCCTCACTATTTACAATATCCTCAACCTTCTTAACTAAATTCACCCCATCCTCAGGGTAGTACACAATCCCACTCTTTAACTCAACCTCTTTGATTTCATAAATTCTTTCCTCAAGCCATTGCACCGATTTTCCCTTATCTGCATCCGGCAAAATAACCATAAATCCATTCAATCCATATCTAAACGTAAACTGACTATTTAATATGCGTGCTATCTTCTTTTCTACCTGTGGATAACCCTCATCATCCATCCTAACAAAAATCAATGAAAACATCCGATTATTAGAAATAAAACTTTCTAACACCTCATCAAAACAAGATTCACTCAGCACACCTGTTAAAAAATCACGAGATTGATAAAAATAATCACGCCATCCCCCTACAAAATAACTCACCATCAACAAACTAATGCTCCCAAAATAATTAGTTTCTAAAAACAAAAGAATACCTGAACATAAAAAACTACTTAATAATCCAGCACGACGTCCATAAATAATTGTAATAAACAAACAAACCATCATAAAAATCAGTGAATATGCACCTCCACTAACTATTCCTAAAAACAGTCCCGTCATCACAAACAACATACAATCAAAAACTTCTTTTTTAATCTTACTAACCATAAACCCAATCCCTGTTAAAAGCGAAACACAACCAAGAATTAAAAAAAACTTCAATTCCTCATCAGAAAAGCTAATTTCAAAAATAAATAGCATACAAACAAAACAGATTCCTACTAATAAACTTAGGATTTTAATCATCTTCTCTATACTATCATTATATTGTTTCATCAAATCTAACATCTAACTCACCTCATGATATAAAAAAAAGAGACTCAATTGTCTCTTTTAAGATCTGCATTTTTATGGATATTATTCATATAAATTGTTAAATATATAAATCTTTATCTACCCCATACACCTTTTCATTTAAAACTCTTCTAAATTTAATTTGCGCCTCTTCTGATAATTCAGTATTTGAAGACATAATCTTTAATTCTAACCCATCCATCCCTTCATTTAAAGATGGTTGAAAATGATAATGTGGATTTAATTTAAATCCTAATTTTTCATAGAATCTAACACGTCTTTTTGTCAGTTCATCAACAGGCGGTTCAACTTCTAGAATAACCACTCGATTTTCATCTTCAGCTATAACCTGTTGAACTAGTTTCGTTCCAATTCCTAGTCCTCGAACCTCTGGATTACATGCTAAATGTTCAATATAAATAAAATTATCAAACTTATAATAGGCACAAAAACCAGCAACTTCATCTTCATGCATGTAAGTTTTAATAAAATAATCATCACGCTCTAATAAAGCTTTTTGTCCTTCGTAATTTCTCATTTCCTCTTGTGGAAATGATTTTTTCATAATGGAGAAAACTTCATCAAATTTTAAAGTCATGTTATCATCCTTTCATCTTATCTAATCCCATCATATCCTGTTCCTTCATGGCTTGCAACTTTTTTCATTTAATGGTTTAAAAATCTACTTTTTGACACATAATAAAAAAAATATAAATCTCTTTTTTAGCAATGGCAAATTATTATATGGAGAGGTAATAATGAAAATAAATCCTGATTTATATCATGGCCAAAATCAATACACTAATTTTTTTGAGGGGTGGTATTTTAAAATTGTGGATAGTACGGCCACTTACGCCTTAGCATTTATTCCTGGAATTTCCCGGGGGAAAGATCCACTCGATCATCATTGTTTTATTCAAGTCGTCAACTTAATTGATCATAGTTATCAATATTTTCGTTATAGTACAAATGAATTCTACTCAAATCCACGTCATTTAAAGATCAACATTGGATTAAATGAATTCAGCCTTAGTAAAATTAATGTTCAACTTCTAAATTCTGAAGAAGAAATTAAGGGAGTCCTATTCCTTAGTCCTCGAAAAAAATGGCCCGATACTAAATTTAATCCAGGAAGTATGGGTTTTTATAATCACTTTTCTTTTATGGAATGTTACAGTCAGGTTTGTGCTTTAGATGGAACGATTGAAGAAGGGCACCTTAAAGTGAATGGAAAATTAATCGATTTCAGTAATGGAAAATACTATATCGAAAAAAATTGGGGCAAAAGCTTTCCAAAATCGTGGATCTGGATTCAAAGTAACAGTTTCAATGATCAACGCGCTACTCTTACATGCTCTCTTGCTACCATCCCTTTCCCACTTGTAAAGGAATTTAGGGGCTTTATCATAGGTGTAACAGTTGATAATAATTTTTATTCTTTTACAAGCATAAACAAAAGCTCTATTACGTTGAATGTTTGCGATAGAGATATTATTTTATGTGCGACTCGGAAACATTTACACCTTGTTGTAAAAACTAAAACTAACCCGCATGATTTTGTTTTATGCTATGGTCCTAAAGACGGTGAAATGGTTCCTCTTGTTGAAGAAACTCTTTTAGGTGAAATTGAAATGACATTACTTGATACCAAACGCAATATTATCCTTTATCAAGGAATCGGCAAAGCCTGTGGTATTGAATATGGTGGGGAACAGATGAACCTTATTGACCAATAAAACTTTACTCTTTTATCCTCGTATCTAGGATTAATTTGCCATAAATAAATTAATTAAGGTATAATAACTTAAAATGAGATGAAGGAGGATTAATATATTATGAAAGATTCTCGTGTCTTAGTTGTTGATGATGAACGTGAAATTCGCGAAGCTATTCGTATTTATTTACGTGGCGAAGGAATTGAAACAATCATGGCCTCTAACGGTGAAGAAGCACTAGATTTAATGAAGACCAATGAGATTCACTTAATTTTAATGGATGTTATGATGCCGAAAATGGATGGAATTGTTACCACTAGTCTAATTCGTGAATTCTCCAACGTCCCAATTATTATGTTAACTGCAAAATCAGAAGATACAGATAAAATTATGGGGCTTTCACTTGGAGCTGATGACTACATTACAAAACCATTTAATCCGATGGAACTTGTGGCTCGAGTTAAAAGCCAATTACGACGTTATTTAATGTTAGGGGCTAAGTCATCTAATCAACAAACAACTGACGAAGGCACTATCGAAATTAATGGGCTTCGTATTAATTTATCAACTAAACAAACATTTGTTGATGATATAGAAGTAAGATTAACCCCTACCGAATTTAAAATTCTTAGCTTATTAATGAGAAATAAAGGACGTGTATTCTCAATTAACGATATTTATGAACGCGTATGGGATGAACCAGGATACAATGCAGAAAATACAGTTGCTGTTCATATTAGAAAAATACGTGAAAAAATCGAAATTAATCCTAAAGAACCCAGATACCTTAAAGTAGTATGGGGTGTTGGATATAAAATCGAATCTTAGATTTATCCTATATACTATTTCTTTGAGAAGGAATTAAGTTAAAAGGTTACGTTCTTTTCTTAAGTCATTCGTAGAATCTACTCATGATCGTGTAGAAACTAGTGTAGCATCAACAGAAAATTCAATCAGTTATCATTCGTATTTAATTAATCCCAACTTCATCAAACTGGACAAAACGCTACCTTATTAGCTATAATATTGGTCTACTAAATGCACCTCAATCTAAAGAATCCCAAAAGGCATTTAACAAGCAATACTAAAAATTCAAAAAGCTATTAAAGGATATGAGAAATTAGTTAAAATGGATGTAAACAAGCAAGTTAAAATAAATCGTTCCCCTCAACTTAAACCTTAAAAACATAGTTTCAGAACTATGTTTTTTTTATTAAGAAATTCTTAAGAAATCAAATAACTAATTGTTAAGATATTGATGGTATCTTAGTATCATAATAAAACTATAGATTGGAGCTGAGTATATGTCTGAAAAAACAAATTCTTCTATAAAACAAAAGACTCTTCACAACAATTGGATAAAATTTTTAGTCTGCTGTTTTATTTTTCTATTATCTTTCACTTATGTGACCCAAAATATAAATAACCTATTTCCATTGAATTATTTTGAATCTAGTCAATATGCTTCACAGGTCGATGACTTCTTACACTGGTTTTATGATATCAAAATTCAATTACCACAGGTTAGCATCCCATTAGATAGTATTGAAGTATCAAAAGAAGAGATACTAGATGCTAAAGTAAATTCGAATCAATATAGTAACTATTTATACAATGAAAATACAGATGAGCAAATATCAATCACTTCTCTTTCTGATGAAGAATTAAAACAATTAATCCAATTTTCTAAGTATGAAAAAAATCAACAGTTACTCCAAGAATATCAAAATTATAACTATTCGGAAAAAGACGCTTTTTATTATCAATTAACCGATACTAATGGGGCAACATATAGCAACCTACCAAGCGATAGTGTTCCTACATTAAACACTATTCAAATTCCTTACAAAGGAAATAACCAGGATAATTTTGCGCGTGTAAACAATAATTCTCATAACTATGGTCTAACTGGAACATTATATCTTCCTAAAGCATCTATGGGAGATTCTACAATTCTCCAAAGTTATCAACAATACACCAACAATAAAATATTCCTCGTTATTGGATTTACAATTACAATGATTTCATTACTTCCTTTATACCATTACTATAAGAAGATACAATCGACATCTATCCAACTACCCGAACAATTAAAGTGGATAGAAGCAAAATATAAAACTCTTCCCATTGAAATAAAAGTGATTTTATTTATTTGGACCATTATATTGTTACAAGATTATACTGTATTTGGTTATTGGAATATACAGTATATGTTTTCACACTGGTTAAATACAATCACTAAATTTGCATCTATTTTCCTATTAATTTATGTTTTTATCCTTCAATTTAAAAGATTAATCTATCTCCTTAAAAATCCATCTATCATAAAAAAGGAATGGGAGAATGGTCTTTACAGCACTAATATCGATGATATTAGAAATCTCCCTATCTATCGTAAAGTTTTTACAAAAGTTTTAATGTATACCATCTTTATCGGCCTTTGGGGAATAATAATTGGAACATCAATTATTGATGGATTTGCATTCCTACTAGTTGGAGCAATAAGTTTTGTTCTAGCACTCATTGTTTTACTTAAAATTCAAAGAAGTTGTAAAACAATTCAGGTCATCAACGATTCATTAGATTCTATGGCACAAGGGAAATCTACATCTGATATCCACATTTCTGGCCAAGGATTAATCCCAGATATGGCAAAAAACATCAATATTATACGAGAAGGATTTATTCTTTCTAATCAAAAACAATCGAATAGCGAACGACTAAAAACAGAACTCATAACAAATGTATCTCATGATTTAAGAACACCTTTAACAAGCATTTTAAATTATGTTGATTTAGCTAAACGTTCAGATATTACTGCTGAAGAAAGACAAGAATATTTACAAATAATTGATAATAAATCCAAGCGTCTTAAAGTTTTAATCGATGATTTATTTGAAGCTAGTAAGATGGCAAGTGGGGCTGTTGAATTATATAAAGAACAAGTTGATTTAGTTGCTCTAATGCATCAGTCTATTGCTGAATATGAAGATAAGTTTATTGAACATCAATTAATTTTGAGGAGTAAAACATCAGCTCCACAAATGTATGCCTACTGTGATGGAAGAAAGATGTATCGAGTATTTGAAAATTTATTTGGTAATATTATAAAATACGCTCAATCAGGGACTCGTGTTTATTTAGAAATGTTATATGAAGGATCAGAAATTGTCATAACTTTAAAAAATATATCGAATTATGAATTAGGATTTGATATAGTAGAGTTAACCGAACGATTTAAACGTGGAGATAGTTCTCGTAATACTGAAGGATCAGGACTAGGATTAGCAATTGTAAAATCAATTCTAGATTTACATGGTGCTACTTTTGAATTATCTCAGGACGGGGATTTATTTAAAGTTACAATTAAAATAAAAAAACTATAGATTCTTCAAATTAGATAAATAAGGAGTAACAAAAATGGCTAAAAAAAACGTCGTAATCAAACGAAAAAAAAAGAAATTAATACTAATTCGATTATCAATCATTAGTCTAATTTTACTTACATCAATTATTTATGTTGCTACCATCTTAAATAAACCTCATTTTACTACTCAAGCTCAAACAATAGAATACCTTAATGATAGTTTGATTGTTAGCAACTTAGAAACTAGATCTATACCTAATAGATTTTCGACTGAGCAACGTGAGTATTTAGACTCTTTTAATTTACCTGATGAAACGTTGGAACAGCTTACATCTTCTCCAAAATTTAATATCGATTCTATGCAAACTTATGCAAATATTTTAAAAAGTAATCGTAATTATTCAGTACAATATGCATTAAACTATGTCCTTTATCCAAATGTAAAAACAAACTTCTATAAAGACACTGTAGAAGTAGCACATCCAGATAATTTATTAGTTTTAGTTAATAAAAACTATCGATTACCTTCAGATTACATTCCAAGTGATTTAGTATATCTCAATGTTCCTTTATATCGACCAGATACAAATAATGAGGCTAACTACTTAAGAAAAGTAGCTGCAGACGCTCTTTCATCACTATTTAGTGCGGCTAATCAAGAAAAAGGATATGCATTAATTGCACGTAGTGGCTATCGCTCATATAAAACCCAAGTTAATTTATATAATAATTATGTGTCCACTAATGGTCAACAATATGCAGATTCTTATAGTGCACGCGCAGGTCATAGTGAACACCAAACTGGTCTAACAATTGATATAACGGCAAAATCAGTAAATGAAGGTTTATCTCAGACTTTTGGTCAATCAAAAGAAGGTGCATGGGTAGCAGAAAACGCTCATAGATTTGGATTCATTATACGTTATCCACAAGGGAGAACAGCAGAAACAGGATATGAATACGAACCTTGGCATTTAAGATATGTCGGTGTGGATGCAGCTACATATATCTATGAGAATAATTTAATTTTAGAAGATTACCTATTAGAAAAAGGAGACATAGGCTCTTTATAATAAATAAAAACACACTGTAAATCATACAGTGTGTTTTTATTTATTATAAAGATATATTAACTGGCATCTCCTCAATGTAATTTAAAATTTACTCTAGTTATTTTAAATTAAATCACTATTAACACTAAATGACATTATTATTATTTTGGAAAATAATAATAATAATGTCATTTAGCATTTCAACTAGGTTAGCTCACTACTTAATAATACTATTGAATAGCATATGAATGTAGCTAGAATCACTCTTAGTTCTTGTTGTAGTAAGGATAAAAGATTATCCTTCAAGATCTGATGTACTTTGAGTCTGATATTAAAATTATAATTCATATTTCTCATGCTGATTAAAAGATACCATTTAGCGATTAGAGATATTACTAGATTATATCAATACCTGTATTAAATGAAGTTAACTTAATATCTAATATTATCAAATCTTTCAGTCACCTCTTTGACGCACAAAAAAAGCACTCTTTCGAGTGCACTATTCGCTATTGGAGCGGGTGAAGAGAATCGAACTCTCACAGTCAGCTTGGAAGGCTGAAGTTCTACCATTAAACTACACCCGCATTTCTTTGGCCCAGCAACGTCCTACTCTCGCACTTGCGTACTACCCTCGGCGCTAAGGAGCTTAACTTCTGTGTTCGGTATGGGAACAGGTGTGCCCTCCTTGCCATCGTCACTAGACCTTTTGGAGATTCTTTCGTTAATCTTCCAAAACTAGATATCTTCTTCAGTTTCTTTGGTTAAGTCCTCGATCGATTAGTATCAGTCCGCTCCATGTGTCACCACACTTCCACTTCTGACCTATCTACCTTGTCGTCTTCAAGGGATCTTACTTCTTTCGAATGGGAAATCTCATCTTGAGGGGGGCTTCACGCTTAGATGCTTTCAGCGTTTATCCCGTCCACACGTAGCTACCCAGCTATGCTCCTGGCAGAACAACTGGTACACCAGCGGTGTGTCCATCCCGGTCCTCTCGTACTAAGGACAGCTCCTCTCAAATTTCCTACGCCCACGACGGATAGGGACCGAACTGTCTCACGACGTTCTGAACCCAGCTCGCGTACCGCTTTA